>JANMWH010000165.1:0-12074 GCA_031393945.1 Polaromonas sp.
TCGCCTTTTTCGTCAAACGAGATGTCACCGGTCACGCCCTTGTACTTTTCGGTCTTAGCCAACACTGGCAAGTACACAGCTGGGTCGGCCGAGCCGGCTTTAACCATCGCTGCCACCATGATGTTCAACGCGTCGTACACGTACGGCTCATACACAGTCACGTCAATGCCGAAGCGCTTTTTGTAGTCAGCGTAGAACTTGTCCATGCCAGCTTTTTGGGTGCCTTCAACGCCACCTGCTTCAGCGCAAACCACTTGGCCGTCGGCCATGCCGTCGCCAGCCAACTTGACCAGCTCGCTAGAGCAAATGCCGTCACCGCCCATGAACTTGGCTTTAATGCCCAGGTTTTTCATCTGACGCATCATTGGGCCTGCAACTGCGTCCATGCCGCCGAAGAAGATCACGTCAGGCTTTTTGCCTTTGAGCGTGGTCAAAATTGGCATGAAGTCAGTGGCTTTGTCGGTGGTGAACTCGGTACCAACAATGTTGCCGCCGGCAGCTTTAACTGCTTTGGCAAACTCTTCAGCAACGCCCTGGCCGTAAGCGGTACGGTCATCAATCACTGCAATTGACTTGCCTTTGAGGTTTTTAACTGCATAACGGCCCAATGTGCCGCCCAAATGCACGTCGTCAGCCACCACGCGGAAGGTGGTTTTGTAGCCGGCGCGCGTGAACGCTGGGTTGGTTGCTGATGGGGAGATTTGTGGAATACCAGCAGCGCTGTAAATCTTGGATGCAGGGATCGAGGTGCCTGAGTTGAGGTGACCGATTACACCGGCAACTTTCATGTCAACCAGCTTTTGAGCTACTGCGGTGCCCTGTTTTGGGTCAGCAGCGTCGTCTTCAGCGGCCAACTCGAGCTTGACTTTTTTGCCGCCGATCATCACGCCTTTGGCGTTCAGGTCTTCGATGGCCATTTTGGCGCCGTTTTCGTTGCCTTTGCCCAAGTGAGCAATGCTGCCAGAGATAGGGCCGACGTGACCGATTTTCACGACCATGTCTTGGGCTGATGCGAAGCCGGCAACGCCAACCAGTGCTGCAACAACCGTCAATTTAAATTTCGTCTGCATAAAAATACTCCAGTTAAAAAATGAATTTCAATTCAAGAACAGTTTTTGTCCTGCGGCATACGATAGCGCAATTTTTAGGCCCGCAACATAGGAACGTCCCTAAGTATTGGGGGGTTGACAGGGAGATCATCCGGCATAGCCGAATTGAACCAACCTAAAAACACCCTAATGGCCAGGAATCTCCTGCGCCACCGCCTGCGCAATAGAGTCTTTAACCACCTGCTCTATCTCGCTGCGCAACTTCGGGGCCAAGGCTTCGGTTTGCTCAAGAATTACGCGGCCCAGCGCCTCTCGCAAACGTCGCTCCAGCACTACATCAACCTGCTGCATGACGCGTTTGACCAGCGTGTCTTCCGTACGAGCCGTGTGCGCCATGGCGTTGAAGCTGCTTGTGCCCCCTACGATCGCCATCGAGTTGTGCTGCGGGGCGCTGTCAAACTGGGCAACATAGGCGCGGTTCACCGCCGGCACCACGTCGGTCAGCGTAGGCACAAAACGCGGCGGCACTGATGTGGTGCTCATAGGGTGCTCATACTTGGGCACCCGCCTCGCTGGTGGGCGTTTCGTGTCGTTTAAGGGCGTAGCCACGCGCTTTGTAGTATTTCCACCGGCTAAGCGCCGCTTGCCGGTCATCGACCTGGCTCGACGCTATTTCGATAAAACGTTCAAACCGCTCGAAATTGGCCGGCACCTGCTGCCCCAAATTGACCAGAACGCTTGTAGATGTTTGCCCGTCGAGCTGATCCGCCAGCTGCTCAGTTAGCAGCACAGGGCTGGCAAGTCGAGTCGGCGCTGGGGAATTTGCCGAGCAATGGGGCAAAAATTCGGCGCTTGAATAGCTCCACAGCAATTGGTCGAGTTGCATCAACGTGTCGGCGTCTGCAACCACTACTGCTTTGGCACCACTTCGCACGGCCTTGCGCAGCAAGCGGCAGCTGTAGTGCAGTTTGTCGCCCACATTGGCATGAAACTCGATCTCGGTCATGCGGTAAGGCGGCGCTTTTTAGCAGCAGGTTTTGTCGCACTACTGGTCGGGGCAACATTGGCTTGCCCCAAAAGATAATCTAGCAAAAGCGCAACTGGCCTGCCCGTTGCGCCTTTAGACGCGCCGCTTTTCCAGGCGGTACCTGCGATGTCGAGGTGCGCCCAAGGGAATTTGGCGGCGAAACGTTGCAAAAACTTGGCCGCTGTCACTGCCCCGCCCGCCCGCCCTGCCACATTGGCCACGTCGGCAAAATTAGTTTTCAAGCCTTCGGCGTACTCGTCGTCTAGCGGCATGCGCCAGCACAAATCCAGCGACGATTCACCGGCCTGCGCAAGTGCCGTGGCCAGCGCCTCGTCAGTTGAAAACAAGCCGCTGCGCACGCCGCCCAGCGCGACCACGCAAGCGCCCGTCAGCGTGGCGATGTCAACCACGGCACGCGGCTTAAAGCGCTCGGCATAGGTCAGGGCATCACACAGTACCAGGCGCCCTTCGGCGTCGGTGTTCAAGATTTCGATGGTTTGCCCGCTCATGCTGGTGACCACATCGCCCGGCTTGATGGCGCGCCCATCGGGCATGTTCTCGCAGGCGGGAATCAGCCCTACCACGTTAATGACTGGTTTTAAATCAGCCAGCGCGCGGAACGCACCCAACACGCTGGCCGCGCCGCACATGTCAAACTTCATTTCGTCCATCTCTGACGCAGGCTTGATCGATATGCCGCCGGTATCGAACGTAATACCTTTGCCAATCAGCACCACGGGGCTTTGGCTTTTAGCTGCGCCGTCGTAGCGCATGACAATAAAACGCAGCGGTTCAGCAGCACCTTGCGACACGGCCATGAACGATCCCATGCCAAGCTTGGCAACTTCTTTGGGGCCCAAAACATCGACTTTAAATTTCGGGTACTTGCCCAAGGCCTTGGCTGCGGTAGCCAGCAAGGCGGGTGTGGCGTGATTCGCTGGCCGATTGGCCCACTCTTTTGCGAAATCAATGCCGTTAACCAAGGCTGTGCCCAACGCAAAACCAGATTTGACCTGTGCAGCGTTGGCCACCGCTATGACAACCGTGGCCAGCTTGGACGCAGTCGCCGTCGGCTTGGTTGTGCGGTAGGTGTAGGCGGCGTCGCCGCAGGCCACCACAGCAGCACGAACCGTTTGGTCATTAACGTCCACGGCAGCGCTCAGGTTAACGACGATTTTGGCTGCGTTGCTGCCTTTAAGCGAGCCAACGGCTGCCAGCACCGCCGTCCGCACATTTTTCGGGCTGCCATCGCCCGCACCCACCAAAATCAAGCGGCTGGCCATGACGCCTGCTGGCCGGTAGCAGTTAAGTAACTTGCCGAGCTTGGCTTCGAAATCACCTTTGTTTGTTGCACTGGCTGCCAAAACTGAGCAGGCTGCCTTGCCGGCTAAAAAAGCCGCGCTGGCCTGGCCTTGCGTTACCAGCACAATCAGTGCATCACACTTTTCATCGGCCAAGCGTTCGTTTGTCAGTGTTTTAAGTTCAAAGTTCATAGTAAAAATCGGTAGGGCGTGAAGTAAATAAAATAACGTTCAAAAACAAATTGAATAAACCGATATGCTGAGCTGATGGGAGTTCAACGCCCCCCGCTACTTGTTGCCCAGCACATACCTGCCTTATGTTATTCCAATCTTCCATCCGCCGAGAACTCGCCCGCAGCTTTGGCGCGACTTTTGTCGTACTGCTGACGATCGTGCTGACCATTGTGTTGATCCGCACGCTAGGACAAGCGTCCAGGGGGGCCCTTAATCCGCAAGATGTGGTGCTTTTTATGGGTTACGCGGCACTGGGCCGGCTGCCAACGATTTTGACGCTATCGCTTTTCATCGCCATGGTGGCCACGCTGACCCGCATGTACAAAGACAGTGAAATGGTGGTGTGGTTCACCAGCGGCCAAAGTTTGGCGAGTTTTCTCAAGCCGCTGTTTCGCTTTGCCTGGCCGGTGTTGTTGATTATTTTCCTGACTGCGCTGTTTGTGTGGCCGTGGACCAACCAGCAAACCAAAATCATGCAAGACTCTTACGGCAGCCGAAGCGATATTGACCGCATTGCCCCCGGGCAATTTCAGGAGTCATCCAACGGCAACCGGGTATTTTTCATTGACCGGCAAGGAAAATCAGACATCTCTGCCAGCAACAACGTATTCATCGCCTCCACTGAAAAAGGCAAGCGGTCGGTAACCACCGCCAGCTCGGGGCGGTTAGAGACCCGCGGCAACAGTCCGTTTTTGCTGCTTGAAAATGGCCAGCGTCTAGAGGCTGACGTGGGGTCGGCCGCTCAAAAAGTCAGCGTTTTTGAAGAGTACGGCTCCAAAGCGGGTGACACGCCGGTCACTACCTTTGAGACACAAGACCCACGGCTGCTTTCGGTGCGCGCGCTGATGTTGGCCCCGTCCCCGAGCACCCAGGCCGAACTGGCTTGGCGGCTGGGCTTGGCCTTGGCTGGCATCAATTTTGTGGTGCTGGCAGTGGCGTTAGCGCGAGTCAACCCACGCGGCGGACGAAGCAGCAGTCTGATATTCGTGGTGTTGGCATTTGTTGCTTACAACAACGCTATCAACTTGGGCATTACCTGGGTGTCGGCTGAAAAAATCAATTTTTTGGCCCTGCTGCTTGCCCTGCACGGCGGCGTGTTGCTGGCCAGCTTGGCCTGGCTGGCCAAACGCGATGCGAACTGGACGCTACGCTCAGCCCTCAAGCGCTCACCTCTAAAAGCCAAGGCAGCCAAGTGAACACCGTACGCCGACTTATTTACAAAGAGGTGGCGAGCGCTATCGCTTTAGTAGCGCTGGGGTTTTTGGCGCTTTTCTTCTTTTTTGATTTGGTCGATGAGCTTCAAGACATCGGCAAATCGTTGGGTATAGCAGGCGTAGCGGCTGCTGAGCAAAGTTACCAATTGCGCCACGCTCTGCTTTATGTAGCGCTGCTGATACCGAATCATCTGTACGAATTGCTGCCAATTTCAGTGCTGATCGGCACAATTTTCGTCATGGCAAGGCTGGCGCAGAGCTCTGAATACACCATCTTGCGCACCAGCGGCTTGGGCCCGTGGCGTGCTTTGCAGTTGCTGCTGACCATAGGCGGCGTTTTTGTGGTGCTGAGCTTTTTGGTGGGCGACTACCTGGCGCCGCCCAGCTCACGGGCTGCGCAGTTGGTCAAGGCCAAGTTCAGGGGTGACCTTACCGTCGGCCAAACCGGTGCCTGGCTAAAAGAAAAACAGCGCTACAACGCCTATGTAGCCAACGTTAAAACGCTCAGCCCAGACAACACCATGAGCAACGTAAAAATTTACGAGTTTGATAACAAGGGTTTGATCACGTCCATCACGCAAGCAGGTAGCGCCACTTTCAAGCCAGACGATTCATGGCTGTTAAGTAACGTCACCAGAGACGACTTTTTGATTGCCTCCGCGGCTGGTAGCAGCGCACCCACAGCGGCAACATCAGAAACGTCCAGCATCAAGCGTTCAACGCTGGCCACGCTGCGCTGGCCCACTGAACTTACCGAAGAAATGGTGTCAGTCGCGCTGCTTAAACCCGAGCGCATGGGCACGGTGGATTTGTTTAATTATGTGCGCCACCTTGACAACAACGGCCAAACCGCCCAGCGCTATGAGATTGAATTCTGGCGCAAAGTGTTTTACCCACTAAGCTGCCTGGTAATGGTTATTTTGGCGTTGCCCTTTGCTTACTTGCACTTTCGTGCAGGCGGAATTTCTGCTTACGTGTTTGCCGGAGTAATGATTGGCATCAGCTTCTTTTTGCTGAACAACGTGTTTGGCTACATCGGTAATTTGCGCGACTGGAAACCGTGGATTGCAGCGGCAACACCAGGCCTTTTGTACGCGCTGGCGTCGCTCGGCGCTTTTGGCTGGCTGGTGCTCAGGCGATGAACAGAACCACACCCACCAGCCCGAATGGCGTCATTGTGTTTGCGCACGGCTCCCGAGACCCGCAGTGGCGGCTGCCCATAGAAGCAGTGGCCGCGCAAATCCGCGAGCGTGCGCCGCACACACCGGTCAGCTGCGCCTACCTGGAGCTGTGTACGCCAAATATTGCCGAAGCTGCTATTGAATTAATAGCTTCTGGCGCCCGTAAAATAAGGGTATTTCCGCTATTTTTAGGTGTTGGCAAACACGCTCGGGAGGATTTGCCTTTGCTGATGGCGCAGCTGGTAGCAGCCCACCCCGGCGTTGAATTTGAGTTACTGCCCACCGCCGGTGAGCACCCAGCGCTGATCGCTTTGCTGGCTGATTTGGCTCTGCCTTGACATTCGGCGCGGGCGGTTTGCCAGGGCGCTAATGTCCAGCCCAAATCTAGCTCTATAGCCCCATAAAGATATAATGAATCTCATTATTAGTTCAGGTTTGATATGAATCTTCATCAGTTTCGATTTGTGCAAGAAGCAGTAAAACGCAATCTGAACCTGACCGAGACCGCGCAAGCGCTGCATACCTCCCAGCCAGGCGTATCCAAGGCCATCATTGAGCTAGAAGAAGAACTAGGCATTGAAATTTTTGCCCGCCACGGCAAACGCCTTAAACGCGTGACTGAGCCCGGTACCCACGTTTTAAAAAGCATCGACCTGATCCTTCGAGAAGTCGGCAACCTGCGCCGCATCGGCGACCAGTATTCCAAACAAGACAGCGGCACCCTGTCGATTGCCACCACGCATACCCAGGCACGCTACGTGTTGCCGCAGCCAGTGGCCAAGCTGCGCGAGGCGTTTCCTAAAGTCAATGTGAGCTTGCACCAGGGCTCGCCCGACCAGGTCGCCAAAATGCTGATTGACGAAGTGGCAGAAATCGGCATTGCAACTGAATCGCTAACCCGCTACCCTGAGTTGATTACCCTGCCTTGCTATGACTGGCAACACATGCTGGTCATGCCAGTGGGACACCCGCTGGCCGGTAACGCCAACATCACGCTGGCAGACTTGGCACTAGAGCCGCTGATCACCTACCACCCGTCATTTACTGGCCGCACCAAGATTGACGCCGCTTTTGCAGCCGCGCACTTGGAGCCGCGCATCGCGCTGGAAGCGATTGACTCTGATGTCATCAAAACCTACGTGCGGCTTGGCTTGGGCGTTGGCATCATTGCCGAAATGGCCATTAAAGATGACGGCACAAACAGCGATTTGGTGGCGCTGCCTGCGGGCGGCTTGTTCGGGGTTAACGTGGCCCGCGTGGCGTTCAAGCGCAGTGCTTACTTGCGTAATTTTGTATACACATTTGCCGAGCTTTTAAGCAGCGATTTGACCCGCGCCGTGATTGAAAAAACCATGTCGGGCCACGCAAACGACTTTTAGGGCACTCTTTGCAAGTTTATATTTTTTACTCTACTGAGAACAACCAGCCATGAACGCAGTTCTTGAAAAAACGCCGCAGTTAAAAACCAAGTTACCAGCGGTCGGCACCACCATTTTTACCGTGATGTCGAATTTGGCTAACGAGCACAACGCCGTCAACCTTGGCCAAGGCTTCCCGGACTTTGAATGTGACCCGAAGCTGGTCAATGCTGTCTCTACAGCCATGGCCAGCGGCTTGAACCAATACCCGCCCATGCCTGGCGTGCCCGCCTTGCGCCAGGCTATCTCAAGCAAGCTGCTCAAGTTGCATGGCCGCAGCTACGACATGAACCATGAGATCACCGTCACCGCAGGCGCCACGCAGGCCATCATTACCGCCATGCTGGCCGTGGTGCACCCGGGCGATGAAGTGATCGTGCTGGAGCCCTGCTACGACAGCTACGTACCCAACATTGAGCTGGCAGGCGGCGTGGTGGTGCGTGTGCCCCTGGGTTCATCGACTTCGCCCGGCACCTTCAGGCCAAACTTCGACGCAATAAGCGCGGCCATAACGCCCAAAACCCGCGCTATTTTGATCAACTCGCCGCATAACCCGACTGCAACTGTGTGGACTGAGGCCGACATGCTCAAGCTGCAAGACTTGCTGGCACCGACCGATGTTTTGCTCATTAGCGACGAGGTGTACGAGCACATGGTGTTTGATGCTGACCGCGGCCAAATTCACCAAAGTGCAGCGCGCTTTCCTGGTTTGGCAGCACGTGCGTTTATCGTCAGCAGCTTTGGTAAAACTTACCATGTCACGGGCTGGAAGGTAGGCTATGTGGCTGCGCCAGCAGCCCTTACAGCCGAGTTTCGCAAGGTTCACCAGTTCAACGTGTTCACTGTCAACACGCCAGTGCAGCACGCGCTAGCCAGCTACATGGAAGACGCCCGGCCCTACCTTGACTTGCCTGCGTTTTACCAGCGCAAACGCGATTTATTTCGGGCCGGTTTAGCCAACACCCGCTTCAAACTTTTGCCCAGCGAAGGCAGTTATTTTCAGTGCGTTGATATATCTGAAGTCAGCGACTTAGACGAGGCTGATTTTTGCAAATGGCTCACCACTGAAATTGGCGTGGCGGCTATTCCTTTGTCTGCGTTTTACGGCAACGGCTTTGACCAGCGGGTAGTGCGTTTTTGCTTTGCTAAAAAAGACGACACACTCAACGCAGCTTTAGCGCGACTGGCCAAGCTGTAGCACTCATCGGCGTTGGCTGACGGCGCGATGAGCCTTGTTCCTGCTTGTTTCTGGTGCGCCGAGAGGCAGAATCAATGTACAAATAACAAGGACTCTTCATGTCAATTTCCCTCATTTTGCTGATCGTTTTAATTTTGATTCTTGTCGGCGCGCTGCCAACCTGGGGGCACAGCCGCAATTGGGGGTACGGCCCAAGCGGCGGCTTGGGTTTGGTCGTCATCGTGTTGATTGTGCTGTTGCTGATGGGGCGGATTTAACTCCCCGCGCCGTTAACTGTTCAGTTGCTGCCAAACCTTCTCCAGCCGCTTGATACTGACCGGCTGGGGGGTGCGCAGCTCTTGCGCAAAAAAGCTTACCCGCAGTTCCTCGAGCAGCCAGCGAAACTCCTGCATTCGCGCATCTGTGGCGCCTTTGCGCTCAGCCACCAAGCGCCAGTAGCGCTGCTCTTGAGGTTTGAGCTCTAGCAACCTGGCGGCGTCCCGCGCAGGGTCGGCACGCCACTTCTCCAGCCTGGCCGTAATGGCTTTGAGGTAGCGGGTGAAATGCTGCAGTTGAATGTAAGGCGTGGTGGTCAAAAACCGTTTTGGCACCAATCGCTGCAACTGTTGAGCGGCATCGGCCGCTGCGTCCACCGCATTTTTAGTGTCCTTTATTTTGCGCTGGGCGACAGTAAATTCCAGCAAAACGCCTGCGGCCAAGCGCGCAATTTCAGTGGCAATTAGCGTTAAGCGCCCTCGCCCTTCATCCAGCCGCTTTTTAAACTCGGCCTCGTTTGTCGGCAGGGGGTCGAGTAAAAACGTTCGGTTCAAAGCTACTTCGAGAATCTGCTCACGCAACTCTTCCAGCGTGCCGCCTCCAGAGTTGTCTGCCGCGCGGCCGACCAACATGTAGGCGGTGGCCATTTTTTGCAGGTCTGGCAGGTTTTTTTCAAGGTACTTGATCGCGTCTTTGATTTGCAGTGCGAACAACCTGCGCAGACCAGCGCGGTGCTTGGTGGCGGCAACTTCTGGCTCGTCAAACACTTCAATCGTGACGGCGTCTTGCAAATCAATCAGCGCCGGAAAACCAATCAACGTCTGGTTGCCTTTTGCAATTTCCATCAGCTCGGGCAGCTCGCCAAACGACCAGGTGGTGTATCGTTCTTGAGTTTTAACTGCTACTTTTTCAGGAGCTGCTCGCGCCTGTATTTGTTGGGCTACAGGCATATTTAATGCTGAAATTAAGGGTTTTTCAGCCTCAAATGATGATTTGGCCAGATTTTTTAAACCCGCCAATGCCTGAAACGCACCGCGCGCCTGCGCGCCCAACTCACCCTTCAGCCCGGCCAGGCTGCGGGCTGTACCCAGCTGCCTGCCATGCTCGTCGACCACACGAAAGTTCATGAACAAATGCGGGGCCAGCATGTCGAGTTTTAGGTCGCCACGTTTGACGTCAACCGCCGTTGCATCACGTACCAGCTTTAAAACCGCATCGGTGAGCGACCCGGTGCCAAAAACTTCGGGCTGATTAAGCTGCCCCGCCATGCGCGCTGCTGTATCAGGCAGCGGCACCAAGCGCGAGCGTGGGCGCTGGTGCAGGGTTTTAATCAGCGCCTGCACTTTGTCCTTCAGCATGCCGGGCACCAGCCATTCGCAGCGATCCTCGTTGACCTGGTTCAGCGCAAATAGCGGCACATCGACCGTCACGCCGTCTTTGGCGTCGCCCGGCTCGTGCAGATAGGTTGCGGTGCAATCGACACCGCCGAGGCGCAAAATTTTAGGAAAGGCCTGCGTGGTGATGCCTGCTGCCTCGTGGCGCATCAGCTCTTCTTGGGTTAGAAATAGCAACTTGGTTTGGTTTTTAGCTTCTTTCTTTACCTCCTGTGCATACCAAGCCTCGCAGCTTGCGCCGCTGCACACGTCCGCGGGCAACTGTTGGTCATAAAAGGCGTAAATCAGCTCTTCATCTACCAGCACGTCTTGCCTGCGGGCTTTGTGCTCCAGATCTTGCACTTTGGCGATCAGCTTTTCGTTAGCTTTTAAAAACGGCAGTGGCGTGTCCCAGTTGCCTGCGACCAAAGCCTCACGAATGAACACCTCGCGTGCGGCCACCGGGTCCACCCGGCCAAAGTTAACGCGCCTGCCGTTGTAAACCACCAGGCCGTAAAGCGTGGCGCGTTCTAGCGCGGTGACTTGCGCGGCTTTTTTCTCCCAGTGCGGGTCGAGGAGTTGCTTCTTTAAAAGATGCCCGGCGACCTGCTCAATCCACTGCGGCTCAATGTTGGCAATGCCCCGGCCAAAGAGGCGCGTGGTCTCGACCAGCTCGGCGGCCACAATCCAGCGGCCTGGTTTTTTGCTTAGCTTGGCACCCGGGTGACGATAAAACTTGATCCCACGTGCTCCCAGGTACCAGTCCTCTTCATCGCCTTTTTGGCCGAGGTTGCCCAGCAGGCCGCACAGCATGGACTGGTGCAGTTGCTCGTAGCTGGCCGGCTTTTTGTTCAGTTCCCAGCCTTGCTCGCCAATCGTGCCCATCAATTGCGAATGAATGTCGCGCCACTCGCGAACGCGGCGCATATTGATGAAGTTTTCTCTCAAAAGGTTTTCGTGTTGCCTGTTCGTCAGCTTATGCACCGCGTCATGGCCGCCGCGCGACGCGCCTAGCCACTTCCACAACTTCAAATACCCGACAAACTCACTTTTCTCATCGTCAAATTTGGCATGCGCCTGGTCGGCTTGGGCTTGCTTGTCCATCGGCCGGTCGCGCACGTCTTGCACGCTCAGGGCGCTGGCGATCACCAGCACTTCGTCAAGCGCGCTGCGGCTTTTGGCTTCCAAGATCATGCGGCCAACCCGAGGGTCTAGCGGCAACTTGGCCAACGTTTGTCCCACCGCCGTCAGCTCGTTGTCGTCATCTACCGCACCCAGCTCAGCCAGCAGCTGGTAGCCATCAGTCATGGCGCGGCGCTGCGGCGCTTCAATAAAGGCAAAGTCTTCAATCGCGCCCAAATGCAAAGCCTTCATTCGCAAAATCACGGCGGCTAATGAGCTGCGCAAAATTTCGGGGTCAGTAAAGCGCTGGCGGCCCGCAAAGTCTTGCGCGTCATACAGCCTTATGCAAATACCGTCAGCCACCCGACCGCAGCGCCCGGCGCGCTGGTTGGCAGCGGCTTGGCTGATGGGTTCGACCATCAGCTGCTCAACCTTGCTCCTGAAGCTGTAGCGCTTGACGCGCGCAGTGCCAACGTCAATCACGTATCTGATGCCGGGTACGGTCAATGATGTTTCAGCCACGTTGGTGGCCAACACAATGCGGCGATTGCTGTGGTTAGCAAAAATCTGGTCTTGCTCGGCCGGGCTCAAGCGGGCAAACAGCGGCAGCACATCAGCGCCTCTGTTCATGGGCTGATGTGCCAGGTGTTTGCGCAGGTGGTCGGTGGCCTCCCTGATTTCACGTTCGCCGGGTAAGAAAAC
>JANMWH010000181.1:0-3445 GCA_031393945.1 Polaromonas sp.
GTCGCATCAAACCAGTGGTTTAACCTGGCGGCTTGCTGCTCAGCAGGGGGCTTGTTGACGTTGGCCAAGTACGCGTCAATGGCCAAGTAGTAGCGCATGGTGTTGCGTTCAACCGCGCCGCGCATGCCGCCGATATAGGCGGCTTCGCTGCCTTGGCCTATCTTGGTGAAACCCACTTTTTTGCTGCCCGTTGTGGCCAGGTAGCCGAGCATGGCGATTTTGCCGGCTACGCCGTAGCCGTACGAATAGCGAAGGTGCAAAAACGTCTTGGCTCCGGGCAGGGGTACAGCCTCTACTGCGATTCGGTAATTGCTGGTGCCCAGCGGGCCCTCCTTGGCATCTAGCAGCACAGCCAATAGGTCGGGCGTCGCGGTTTGAACCTGCATGGTGAACTCCAACGCAAAGGTGTCGCTCAGCTCTTGCGGCGTTTTTTTGCCGAAATTTACCTTTAAAAGAGCAGGGCCAGTGCCCCCCGCGGGGCGGCAATATTTAGTGTTGAGGTGAAGAATGATCAAGTCGCATACGCGGTTCGGGCTTTGAAAAACAGTGCTGGTCGTGGCAAACGGCGCGTCGAGCACGGCATAGGCATGGCCGGTAACGCGTCCGTTTCCTTCGACTGATTCAATCACCAGCGGACGGCCAAATGCATTGTTGGCAAGTGCGGCGCTTAGGGCGGTGTGTTTGCTCTGCAACTGCGCGCTGTCAGAATCCTCGTGCACCATCTGCGCCGAAGCAGGCAACGCAAGCGCCAATACTGCGCACAACCCGACTGCCTGGCTAAACGCCCAAGATGCTGCAGCGCCTAACCCTGTGACCTGTTTGATTTTTTTCATTCGGCCAGTGTCGTTCGGGTTGCGCGGTTTGACGACGGCGATTAAGTACCGCCGCTTGTAGTCAACAGGGCATAGTTGGCATAGTCGGCTTAATTGCTGGCGAGCTTCAAAAGCTGGGCTGGGGGCGCCTTTGAGGGGTTTTGGGCAACTCGATTTGGCTACGTTCAAATATTAATTAACATAATATACATCGTAGAACATACATCCAACCGAAAAAGCCACGAATCAAAGCACCGAATACGCCTGAAACCCGCGCCATGCTTAGCGAACGCTTCAAACGCCTGTGCAGCGATGCCGGTCTGTCCATCGATGCCACTGCGACAATGCTTCACGTCACGCCGCGCACAATCCGCTACTGGTTTGCTGGCAAAGTCGCCGTGCCGTACGCCGCGTACAAACTGGTGCGGGTGCTGCGCTGGTTTGAGCTGCCGGGCACTGCTTGGGCGGGCTGGCACATGCACAGCGGCAAACTCTGGACACCAGAAGGCCACGGGTTTACCCCACACGACCAAAATTGGTGGTCACTGCTGGTTCGTCAAGCGCGTTCGGCAACAACCCTGTACCGAGAAAACCGCGGCCTCAAGTTACAACTCAGAGACCGAGGCACAGCGGCGGTGGTCGCCGTGGATGCGTCAGCGTCCACAGAGACCGCAGCTGCTGCGCCGGGGGCTCGGGCTTTAGCCCGAGACCGGCGCGAAGCGCCGGGCTCTAATTTATTAATAGAACACTTTAGGAAATTAGCAGATTTGACCAAACCAGACTGTGACGTCATAATGACGTCATGGCCTACTCTCTACGACTACCCGCCCAGCTTGATGCAGACGCACGAACTCGATGCGAGCGATTGGGAATCAGCCTTAACGCCCTACTCTGTGTCGCCCTTGATGCCTATCTACGACAACCAGACCAAACCGCACAGCCTGGACAAGCTGCCGCACAAGCCGCCTGCTCGCCCGCTCAAACCCCGTCAGACCCGCCTGAAGGTCGCCAGACCGCCCAAGCCATCGAACCCAGCTACCCGCTCCACGCTGCCGCGCTCACCAAAGCCCAGCGCCGGGAACTCACTGCCCAGCAAAGGCAAGCCCGCCGATAACCAGACCGGGGGTGCTGCATGAAAACACAGTACCAACCAAAAATGGTTAGTCAGTCCACGCCCGCAGTGAACCCGGGGTATGGGGTGCAACCCCATGGGAGCGAAGCGAAACGGGGCCCGCGTTGGCAAGCCACGCACAGCACAGCCAATCCCGCAGGGTTGGCCAACCCCGAGGGGCACGCCGCTGGAGCTGAAACACACGCACCGCAACGCCTTGTGGACAAGCCCGCACCCGCACCCGGGCAACTGGAACAGTTGCTGAACCCGCCCCCGTGTTTGGTTTCGGAGCCTGTGTACTCGCAGGCTTCGCAACCAAACGCGTCCCCAGCTTTCACCCAGAATGAAAAACTTTCAATGAAATCAACCACTTGCAAATCTATACATCGTGGAATGTCAATGCAACCATCGCTCCAGCGCTAAAACGGCTCAATGCTGAAGCTTGCCGCTTGGCGCATGCCTCTGCCACCCAACGGTCACCATTTCCCCGGCGACTGCTTGCTGCGAACGGCCTTTAGGAGCATCTCAACTGAATCGAGCCGGTTACCGCGCTGCGCGAATTGCTGAGCAGTCAGGCCTTGCTGGTTTTTTAGCAAGGGGTCTGCGCCTTCTTCGATCAACAGCTTTACGGCATCTGGGGTGCCGTACATGCTGGCCATCATCAGGGGCGTGCTACCGTTGGGCGACTCGGCGTCTATGTAGGCGTAGTTTTCGAGCAGCAGCCGAATCATCGGCAACTGGCCGCTGGTGGCGGCGTAATGCAGCGGCGTCCAGCCGGTTTTGTTGACGTCAGCACCTTTTTTGATCAACACCTCCGCCAACGCAAGTTGCCCTTTGAGCGCGGCCATCATTAACGGGCTTTCGCCTTGGGCGCTCAGGCTGTTGAGCTCAATTTTGGGCGAGGCAGCCAAAACCTGCGCGACTTTTAAGGAAGGCTCTCTGATGGCCAATAACAGGCCAATGTTGCCCTTGGCGTCAATCGTGTTGGGATCGAACCCGCGGTTGAGCAGCTGCTGCACGGCTGCCGCATCGTCGCGCTGAATGGCACTGAAGAAATCTTCATACGACCCGGCGAACGATGAATTAAATCCAATTAAAACAAGCCCGTATAAAGTATTCTTAAAGTAATTTATCAAGATTAAACTCCTGCAGCCACACGGCTTAGGCGCCGCCCAACCGATGAATTCGGGGGAAAAGGTCTGTAAAGTTCTGACTGGTTGCCGCCGCAATGGTTTCGATGCTTTGGCCCTTTAATTCGGCGATAAGCTTGGCAATCAGCGGCACATAGGACGGGTTATTGGTTTTGCCCCGGTGCGGCATGGGCGCCAAATACGGGCTGTCAGTTTCAATCAGCGTGCGGTCAAGCGGCACAAACTGCGCTACTTCCCTCAGGTCAGCTGCGGTTTTGAAGGTCAAAATGCCTGAAAACGAGATGTAAAACCCCAAGTCGAGCGCGGCCCTCGCTACTTCCATGCTTTCGGTAAAGCAATGAAACACGCCCGGGCTGGCTGCACTGTCACCC
>JANMWH010000188.1:0-3944 GCA_031393945.1 Polaromonas sp.
GTGCCTTGCAAAGGCGCGGAACGGACACGCCCAATGCACTTTCATCGCTCAGCAGCACTTGCAAAATCGCCGCAGAAAAATCGTCGATTGCCGCCGGCGTGTTTAGGGTCACGCAGCAACTTCCACGGTCTGGTTAATGTCGCGGCTAATCGGCAAATTGGCCGCTGCATCGTCTGCCGCCACGTGCGCCACCAAAACCACCGGAATGGATTTTGAAGCCGGCGTGCCAGCATTCAGCGCCACGGACGCCAGAGGCACCAGCGGATTGGTTTCGGGGTAGTAAGCGGCCAAATTGCCGCGCGGAATGTTGTAGGCCACCAGCTTGAATCGATTGGCGCGGCGCTCTTGATTGGCGTCGGCACCAGCGTCTTCCCAAACGGTTTTGATGTCTATCCAGTCACCGTCTTTAAAACCCAGCGCCTTGATGTCTTCAGCGTTGATGAATACCACTCTGCGCTGGCCGAACACACCGCGATAACGGTCGTCATGACCGTAAATAGTGGTGTTGTACTGGTCGTGTGAGCGGGTGGTCAGCAGTGTGAACACCAGCGTGTCACGGTGCTTGTCCCGGGCCCGGTGCGACGGGCTGTCAAGCGGCACAGCATGGGCCACAAAGGTGGCTTTTTTCGCGGCGGTGTTCCACACGCGCTCGCTTGCCGTGTTGCGCAACCTGAAGCCGCCGGGTTGGGCCACCCGCGTGTTGAAGTCTTTGAAGTCGACAAACACGGCCTCAATCTTGTCGCGAATGCGGCTGTAGTCTTCAATTAAATGCAGCCAATTGGTTGTGCTGCGGTGGCCAATAGTGGCCTGCGCAAGTCGCGCAACAATGGCGGGCTCAGACAACAACTGCGGCGACGCTGGCGGGTTAATGCCGACAGAAATATGCACCATGCTCATTGAATCTTCCACCGTCACACCCTGCGGGCCGCTGGCCTGCAAGTCAACTTCAGTGCGGCCCAGGCACGGCAGTATCAAGGCCGCACGGCCATGCACCACATGGCTGCGATTGAGCTTGGTGGTGACGTGTACCGTCAAATCGCAATTGCGCAGCGCCTTGTAGGTAACGTACGTGTCGGGCGTAGCCGCCGCAAAATTTCCACCGAGTGCGAAAAACACTTTACCGCCGCCTGCAGCCATCAGCTTGATGGCTTCAACCGTGTCAACTCCGTTGGCGCGCGGCGGCTCAAAGCCGAAAACTTCTTGCAGCTTGTCGAGCAAACTGGCCGGCGGCTTTTCCCAAATGCCCATGGTGCGGTCGCCCTGCACATTGCTGTGGCCGCGCACCGGGCATGGGCCGGCACCTGGCCTGCCGATGTTGCCGCGCATCAATAGCAAATTGACCAGCATTTGAATCGTGGCTACTGAATTGGCGTGCTGCGTAATGCCCATGCCCCAGCAAAAAATAGCGCTGCCAGCGGCGCGGTACACATCAGCGGCGGCGCAAATTTGCGCTTGGCTCAAGCCAGACTCTTGCTCAAGCAGGGCCCAGGATTCAGCACGCAAGTCATCGACCAGCGTTTCAAAACCAACGGTATGTTCGGCAATAAAGGCGTGGTCAATCGTCGGCTCGCCCGCGTCTTCGCGCGCCAGCAGGTGTTTCATCATGCCTTTGGCCAGCGCAAAATCGCCACCAATGCGCAGCTGGAAATAATGGGTGCTGATGGCGGTTGCGCCCAGCGTAGCCATTTCAACCTTGTCTTGCGGGTCGGCAAAGCGCTCCAGGCCACGCTCTTTGAGTGGGTTGAACGACACAATTTTTGCGCCACGTTTGTTGGCCGCACGCAGCTCGCCCAACATGCGCGGGTGATTGGTGCCCGGGTTTTGGCCGAAGATAAATATCGCATCGGCTTTTTCAAAATCATCGAGGGTTACGGTGCCCTTGCCCACGCCGATTTGCTCACGCATGCCCACACCGCTGGGCTCGTGGCACATGTTGGAGCAATCGGGGAAGTTGTTGGTGCCGTATTCGCGCACAAACAACTGGTACAAAAAGGCTGCTTCGTTGCTGGTGCGGCCCGAGGTGTAAAAGATCGCCTGGTTGGGGTCGGGCAATGCGTTAAGGTGGCTAGCGACCATTTCAAACGCAGCGTCCCACTCAATCGGCTTGTATTTGTCACTCGCTGCGTCGTACACCATCGGCTGGGTTAAGCGGCCCTGGTCTTCCAGCCAAAAGTCGCTTTTTTCGGCCAGTTGTTTCACGGTGTGCGCAGCAAAAAATTCAGCGCCCACGCGGCGAGAAGTAGCCTCAGCGGCGACTGCTTTGGCACCGTTTTCACAAAACTCGAAAGACGACGCGTGGTTGCGATCAGGCCAGGCGCAGCCGGGGCAGTCAAAGCCGTCGGGCTGGTTGGCCGACAGCAATGTTTTGGCACCTTTAACGGCGATGTCTTGCGCCATCAGCGCCTGCGCCACGCTGCGCAACGCGCCCCAGCCGCCTGCGGGGCCGTTGTAAAACTCGATTTTTTGTTTGGTCATGACGCTCGCTCCTTTTGGCGTAACAAGCAAGCGAAGTCAGTGCCTGCTACAGCTTCCACAACGGAGTATTGAGCAATGCTTGTGACTGGTCAAATTCCATTCGAAAATGGATTGATTCAAAAAATAAACGTACCGCTAGGGCGCAGTCGTTGAAGAGTTTTACGGCTGCTCAGTCGCTTCCAGCAAGCCGCTGTGCGCAGCCACATGCCGCAACCACGCCGCATCTTGCGCCATTGACATGGCAGCGTCGAGCGTGCGCGACGTGCGGTTACTGCCCTGCAACATGAAGCCAATGGGCGTAAGCACGTCTGGGCTAATCAGTGGCAGCGCCTCCAGCTCCCGGTAGCCGCGCACCGCGCTGATCAACGCGCCGGGCAATACGCTGCATACGTCGCCCACCGCTACGGTCAGGGCCAAAGTGAGAATCGAATTGGTCTCAATGACCGGCTTGACCACCGCGCCCGCCAGCGCAAACGCGGCATCGATGATGGTGCGGTTGTACATTTCGCGGGTCAGCAAACACCGCGGCAGGCTGGAAGCTTCCAGCCACGTCATTTTTGGCCCCATTTGCAAACGGTCAGCCTGCGCTTGCGTGGTTTGACCCGACTTACGGACCAAAAAGTAATGCTCTGTGTACTGCGGCACATGCCGAAGTTTGGCGCCATGGTCGGCCATGCGCTCGGTGTAGCCCAGCCCCATGTCAAGTGAAAAATTTTCTAACCCCGCCTCGAGCTCTGACGAGCTGAGCGAGCGCACCACCGGTGTTATGCCGGGGTGACGGGTTTGCAGCATGGCGGCAAAGCGTGCCGCTATCGGCACTGCCGTCGGAACCGCACCAATGCTGAGCGTGCCCTGCGGGCTACCTGCCACGCTGTTCAGGTCTTGCTGCAGCAGCTCCCGCTCGCGCAGCATGCGCTGCGCACTGGCCAGCACCCGCGCGCCCTCGGGGGTAAAGCCGCCAAACGACCGGCCCCGCGTAACGATGGCAATGCCAAATTCGTCTTCAAGCGCCCGCAACGCATTTGACAACGCAGGCTGGGTAATGTGGCACGCGGCAGCCGCACGGCCAAAGTGTTTGTGCTCGTCGAGCGCGGCAAGGTATCTAAGCGATGACAGCAGGTTCATTGCGGCTGGCTTATTTCTAAGTGTCTTTTGAAATCGTGATGCTCGGGAACTTGCTTGAAAAATCTTTGGCTTTTGCCGCCACCGACACCGCCAGTTTGCGAGCAATCGCCATGTACAAACCCGCCACGCTGCCGTTCGGGTCGGCCACTACTGTGGGCGTGCCGCCGTCGGCCTGCAGGCGAATTTGCATGTCGAGTGGCAAGCCGCCAAGGTAGTCCATCTCGAATTCAGCGGCCATTTTTTTGCCGCCGTCTTCACCAAAAATATGCTCAATATGGCCGCAATTGGTGCACACATGCACGGCCATATTTTCAACAATACCCAAAATCGGCACGCCGACTTTT
>JANMWH010000241.1:0-1687 GCA_031393945.1 Polaromonas sp.
CGCAGAAGGTAAAACGCTGCGAGCCGCCATGATGGGCATTGCCAAGCAACTGGCGCAGGCCATTGTGCGCGACGGCGAAGGTGCAACCAAGTTCATCACCATCCAGGTTGAAGGCGGCAAAACCGGCGAAGAGTGCCGCAAAGTGGCTTACGCCATTGCTCATTCGCCGCTGGTTAAAACCGCGTTTTTTGCAAGCGACCCTAATTTGGGCCGCATCCTCGCAGCAGTTGGTTACGCAGGCATTGACGACCTGGACCAAACCAGAATCGACTTGTACCTAGACGACGTGCTGGTTGCCAAAAACGGCGGCAGACACATTGACTACATTGAGGCAGACGGCCAGCGCGTAATGAAGAAAAGCGAAATTACCGTACGTGTAGAGCTGGGCCGGGGCGATGCATCAGACACAGTGTGGACCTGCGATTTGTCGTATGACTACGTCAAGATCAATGCCGACTACCGTAGCTAAATTGACTCCCCCCCGACACGCCTCGGGCGTCTCCCCCTCAGGGGGCGCCATCTACGGCCCGGCAAAGCCGGATCCGTGCTGGCATTTGAAAAGACCCCGCTATGAATGAAAAGTTTGAACGATTGATAGACCGCGCAGAGCAACTGATCGCACGTATCGAATCCGTCTTGCCGCAACCACTTACTGCGCCTGACTGGACTGCGTCCATCGCCTACCGCTACCGCAAGCGCAGCTCTGGCCATGGCAGCCTGGAGCCGGTCAAACACATCGGCACTATGGCGCTCAGTGACCTGAAGGAAATTGACGATCAAAAACAGAAAATCCGGCGCAATACGGAGCAGTTCGTTAACGGCAAGCCAGCCAACAACGTGCTGCTGACCGGCGCGCGTGGCACGGGCAAATCGTCGCTCATCAAAGCTTGCCTGAACGAGTATGCGCCGCGTGGTTTGCGCTTGATTGAAGTCGACAAAGCCGACCTCACCGACCTGCCCGATATCGTCGATGTAGTCAGCGACCTGCCTGAAAAATTCATTGTTTTTTGCGACGACCTGAGCTTTGAAGAGGGCGAGCCTGGCTACAAAGCACTCAAATCCATACTCGACGGATCGATCGCCGCCCCCACGCCCAACGTGCTGATTTACGCCACCAGCAACCGCCGCCACTTGCTGCCCGAGTACATGACAGAAAACCTGACGTACACCCGAGCCGACGACGGAGAAATTCACCCCGGCGAAGTGGTGGAAGAAAAAATCTCGCTATCTGAACGCTTTGGTCTGTGGGTCAGCTTTTACCCTTTTAGCCAAGACGAATACCTGACGATAGTGGCCCAGTGGTTGTCGTCTTTTGGTGTGGACAAGGGCTCGATTGATGCCGCGAGGCCGGCATCGCTGGTTTGGGCTTTGGAGCGCGGCTCTAGAAGCGGGCGAGTGGCTTACCAGTTTGCGCGCGATTTCGCGGGCCGGCATTAGCGTTTTGGCCGCAAGCGTGTTGATTGCCGATGGCCACCGCGCCCGTGAGGGTGGCTTGCACCGCAAAACCGTTGATGTCGCCGTCGGTGTGCTGATTAAACCAAACGGCGACTTTCTGCTAACCAGCCGCCCGCCCGGCAAAGTGTACGAAGGCTACTGGGAGTTCCCAGGCGGCAAGCTCGAAGCGGGTGAGACGGTAGAGCAAGCGCTGCGCCGAGAACTGATCGAAGAAATCGGCATCACCATCAAC
>JANMWH010000242.1:0-2399 GCA_031393945.1 Polaromonas sp.
GGTGCGTCAGGCTTTGCCCACAATCGCTGGGCCAGTGTGGCGGCAAGCGACAAGGCCAATACACAGTTCAGCCGCTGGGACTGCACGGCTGACGCCACCCAGCCAGCAGACGGCACAGGCGACTTTCGCAATGCAGCCAACACCTTCGGCTATGTGGTCGAAATTGATCCCTTCAACCCGACCGCTGCGCCTGTCAAACGCACGGCCCTGGGCCGCCGCGCCAATGAAGGC
Organism: Polaromonas sp.; assembly: GCA_031393945.1. Taxonomy (GTDB): domain Bacteria; phylum Pseudomonadota; class Gammaproteobacteria; order Burkholderiales; family Burkholderiaceae_C; genus Polaromonas. Next base: position 232 of record JANMWH010000242.1, read on the forward strand.
GCGAGTGCCAGCATTGCGAAAGCTGGGCAACCCTTAGCGTTTTACATTGGCTGCGATTCGCGGGGCGAATATGTATACAAATTCGTGTCTAAAAAGCTCTGGACGCTTGGCGATGCCAACCGCAGCGACCGCATGAATGTGGGTGCTGAATATATGGACGAAGGCACAATTTACGCCGCCCGCTTCAACGCTAATGGCACGGGCACGTGGGTCAAGCTCGACATGAGCAACCCCGATGTTGCCGCCGGCGTACCCGCCAGCGCACTGAACCCCGCAGGCTACAAATTTGAGAATCAAGCTGATATTTGCGTTAACACCCGCCTCGCGGCCGACGCTGCCAAAGCCACCCGCATGGACCGGCCCGAGTGGACGGCCGTCAACCCTAAAAATGGCGAAATCTACATCACCATGACCGAAAACCCAGACCGCGGCAACACCGCTGCCACGTCTAACAACAACTTTACCAATCCCGAAGTCGACGCCGCCAACCCGCGCTATTGGGTAGACGGCAAAGGCATCACGTCGCAAAACGCAGCGGCCGTGCCCGCGCAGCGCGGCAACGTGAACGGCCATATCGTTCGCATTCGTGAGGACGGCGACACAGCAGGCGCGGCCAGCTTTAAGTGGGACATCTTTTTGTTTGGCGCACAAGCCGTGGCCGACACAGGTTTTGACAATGTCAATTGGCAGAAAAATGTCAATCTGTCTGGCTTGAGCCCGCTTAACGATTTGTCTAAACCCGATGGTTGCTGGTTTGCGCCGTCCAGCGGCATTTTGTGGATTCAAACCGACGACAACACCTTCACCGACCAGACCAATTGCATGCTGCTGGCGGCAGTGCCGGGTCAGCACGGTGATGGCGGGCCTGTCACGGTGGTTAACAAGGCCGACGGCAGCCCGAATCGAACGGTGACTGAAGACAGGTCGGTCAACACCTTCATGGGCCGAAAAATGACTGACGTGACCTTCAAGCGGTTTTTGACCGCACCTACCGGCGCTGAAGTCACCGGCCTGACCGAGTCGCCAGACGGCAAAGCCTTGTTCGTCAACATTCAGCACCCAGGTGAGAACACCACCAATCTGCAGTTCACCAGCAAAATTTTTGAAAGCAACTGGCCAGGTAACGGCGCGGGCGTAGCTGCGTACGGCCCAGGCGGTGCGTCGGCCAGGCCGCGCTCGGCCACCATCGTGATCACTAAAAACGACGGCGGTGTGATTGGTTTGTAAAGGCGCAGCTTAAATTTAGCCGGTGCATGGCGGACAATGGCTTTTTACCAGCGAAAAAGCTTGCCATGACCACTGTATTAAAAATTGATTTCGTGTCAGATGTTTCGTGCCCTTGGTGCGTGATAGGCCTGAAGGCGCTAGACCAAGCCTTGGCCAATGTGCAGGCCGACATCACTGCCGATATTCACTTTCAGCCGTTTGAGCTTAACCCGCAGATGGCCGCCGAGGGCCAGGAAATTACCGAGCACATCACGCAAAAATACGGCATCAGTGTTGATCAAGCCAACGCCAGCCGCGAGAACATTCGTGTGCGGGGTGCTGAGGTGGGGTTCAGGTTTGCGATGGCCACTGACGCCGGCGGCGGGCGCAGCCGCATCTACAACACCTTTGATGCGCACCGCTTGCTGCACTGGGCTGAAACTGTCAGTTTGGCCAAACAAAAAGCTTTGAAAGAAGCGCTGTTTTCAGCCTATTTTACCGACGGGCAAAGCCCCGGGTCGCACGACGTACTGCTGCAAGTAGCAGCTCAAGTGGGGCTTGACCCCGCAAAAGCAAAAGAGGTTTTGGCATCGGGCCAATACGCCGATGAGGTGCGTGCGCAAGAGCTTTTTTACACCCGCCAAGGCATACGTTCGGTGCCGGCGGTCATCATTAATGACATGCATTTGATTTCGGGCGGGCAACCCGTTGAGGTGTTTGAAAATGCGTTGCGACAGATTGCGGCTGAGGCGCAAAAAGCATGAAGCAAAAAAAACCGCAAGTATTTTGCTGGCTGTGTCGGCTGTAGTCGCTACGGGGCCGCCGAGATTTGGCGGCTCCGGCAATTAATCGTGCGGGCAAAAATACCGACCCAGTAGGCGGGCTCCAATTAGGGTGTTTAAGGCCTGTTTAGGCCGCTAAATAGTAGTATTTTAGTGCTGTAGCCCAATAAATGCGGGCGC
>JANMWH010000276.1:0-2648 GCA_031393945.1 Polaromonas sp.
CCCAGCGCAAATATTTCGAGATTTTCATCCTCAGTGCTACTGCCTTGGGTTTGAACACGCTGCTGGTCGCAGGCCTGGTTCGGTATCTTTTCAAAGACATCGGTTTTGATCAGATCGGTAATCTGCTGCTGATCGGAATTGTTGCAGCCGGGTTGCTGGCTGCGTCGGTGAGCGCCATCATGCGGCTTGCCCGTGGCTACGCAGTGGGATCCAAATAATGAGCACTCTTTCGGACCCGCTTGCAAAAGCTTTTACTGAAGGCAAAGCCAGCGGCCTGCTGCCGACGGATGCGGTGCTGCCCGCCAATGACGATCGGCCCTGGCCCGTCACACTGCTCACGGCGCTAGGGGCATGGCTGGCAGCGATACCGCTCTTTGGCGTGGTTTATCTGCTGCTGGGCGACATCCTGAAGAACCAATGGGGGCCGTACTTCACGGGTGTGCTGGCTCTGGCTGGTGCCGCAGTGGTGTTGCGCGCCCGTGCTGTGCCCCTGTTCATTGAGCAACTGGCAGTGACTGCGCTGCTGGTGGGCGGTGTGGCATTGGGCTACGGACTGTTCCGCGATATGACCGCGCCGGTCGCTGCGGCTTGCCTGGCCTTGCTTGCGCTTGGCTTGGCTTTTGCCCTTCCTCAAACCTGGCTGCGCGTTTTGCTGGGCTTTGCGGCTGCGGGCTTTGCGGTGGTTGCTGCGGTGCAGCCGCGCTTTTTTGCATATTCCAATTCTGGTGTATTTCAAATCTGGCTGTCACTGCACGCGGCGCTGTTAGTGTGGCTGGCCGCCTTGGCTGTGCAGCAAAGCCAGTTTGTTTTGCAGAAAAGCGTACGGCTGGCTGCAGCGATGGAGTCGATCAGCGCTGGCTGGTTGCTGCTGGTGTTGTGCGGCCTTTGCTGGTGGTCAGGCATGACGTTTTTGGTGGGTGGCAGTTTGGGCGGTGGGCTGGGCAACGCGGTGGTTGAGGAACTGGGCCCGGACGGCAACGCGGTACAAGCAGCTGGCGCCCTGAAAGACTTGACGTGGCTGCTGCGCCATGCGGGCTCGGTGGTGATGGCTTGCGCGGCAGCTTTCGTCACCGCCCGTGCCTGGCCGTCATTACGCCAGGGGCCGGTCGCCGTGGTTGGCTTGGCACTGTGCGCCCTGTGCTGGTTTTTGCCTGCGATGGGAGCGGCATTGCTTGCACTGGCCGTAGCAGCAACTACCAGGCGCTGGCAACTGGCTGCTGCGGCCGCATTAGCTGCCGCATGGATCGTCGGCAGTTTTTACTACCAATTGAACTGGACGCTGGCCAACAAAGCCGCGCTACTAGTGGCGCTTGGAGCTAGCATGGGCGCATCGTCTTGGTGGGCAGCACGCTCAGCCAGCAAGGCGCAGCTCAATGCAGCGCCTGCTCGCAGCAAGCATGCGATCGTCTGGATGGGACTTGGGGTAGCACTGACGCTGGGCGTGGCTAATTTTTCAATCTGGCAAAAAGAAAAGCTGATCGCCACCGGGCAAAAAGTGTTTGTTGAATTGGCACCAGCGGACCCGCGCTCATTGATGCAAGGCGACTTCATGCGGCTTGACTACCGCGTTTTGCGTGAAGCGGGAAGCGAAGAGTTGGGCAAGGATTTAACAGCCAAGCGCCCGCAGCTAGTCGTGCAGCTGGATGCGCTGGGCGTTGCCCGATTTGTTCGTGTTGATCGCAGCAACGCACCGCTTGCTGAGGAGGAGACGCGCATGGAACTCACGCCAAAAGATGGTTCCTGGACGCTGGTCAGCGACGCCTGGTTCTTTCGCGAGGGCGATGCCAAGCGCTGGGAAGCCGCCAGGTACGGCGAGTTTCGAGTTACCGCCAATGGCAGTGCCTTGCTGGTTGGGCTGGCAGACGAAAAGCTGCAGCCCATAGCCATCAATCCGTGATGGGTGCTGCAACCATGTCAATGAGCCGGTTGCGCGCGCAGAAAATAGCAGCCACATTTGATTTGCGCACCCTGCCGCCTGACTTTTACGCCAACCCTTACCCGGTATACGACGTGCTGCGAAAGCAAACGCCGGTGCGATTGATGCCAGACGGTTCGTATTTTTTAACCCGCCACGCGGACTTAGTGGCCGTGTACCGCGATGCGCAAACCTTCAGCTCAGATAAAAAAATCGAGTTTGAACCCAAGTACGGCGCAGCATCACCCCTGTTTGCGCACCACACCACCAGCCTGGTGTTCAACGACCCACCGCTGCACACGCGGGTACGCAGCCGCATCATCGGCGCCCTCACTCGGCGGGCGATTGCAGGGATGGAGGCGAGCCTAACCGCGTTGGTCGACGGCTTGCTAGATGACTTGCAGGCCAAAGGCGGTGGCGACTTGATTGAAGACTTCGCATCCGCCATTCCGGTCGAGGTGATTGGCAATTTGCTGGGCGTGCCGCATGCAGACCGGGCGCCGCTCCGAGGCTGGTCGCTGGCGATCTTGGGGGCGCTGGAGCCCAAACTTACTGCTGAACAAGAAGCGCTCGGCAACCGCAGCGTGACTGAATTCACTGATTACCTGAAAACGCTTGTTCTAGAGCGACGCCAGCACCCGGGCGACCCTGAGCATGATGTGCTGACGCGTTTGATTGGTCAGGAAGACGGCGACAAGCTGAGCGAAGCCGAGCTGCTACAAAACTGCGTCTT
>JANMWH010000355.1:0-2467 GCA_031393945.1 Polaromonas sp.
GTCCGCTTCATGGTGCGGCTTTTGCCGTGTTGGCACTGAGCGGGGCGCTGCCGCAGGCAATTGCTACTGCATTTTTGGCCAGCGGCGGGGCGCTGCTGGCGGGATGCGTGTCAAGCGGCAACCTGGTAGCCGCCAGATAGCCGCTGGCCGCATTGATGTCGTCACTTGACAGCAGCTTGACGACGGCGTGCATGCAGTCGGGCGCCTGGGCCTGGCGCTGGCCGGTTTTCCAGGCGCCGAGCTGCGCGTTGACATAGTCACGCGGCAAACCGAGCAGGCCCGGCACATTGGGCGCAACGCCGGTCATGGCGCTGCCGTGGCACTGCACACAAGCCGGTATGCCGCGTGCCGCATCGCCCGCTAGCACCAGAAGCTTGCCGCGCGCAAGCTGCTCGGCGCTTTGCATACCGGGCAATGGCAAGGGGTAGGGCGTCTGCAGATTAGAAAAGTGCTGCGCTATTTCCATTAAATAAGCGTCGGTTAGCGGGGCCAGCAGTTGCGTCATCAAGCCGTACTGGCGCTTGCCGTCCCTGAAATTGACCAATTGGTTGTACAGGTAGCCCGCTGGCTTGCCCGCCAGGCGCGGGTAGTAGCCATCAGGCGCGGCGCGGCCTTGCAGGCCGTGGCAGCTGGTGCAGGCCAATACGCGCTGGGCAATGTCGTCTTTGAAGTCGTCTTTAGAAGGCGCTGGGGGCGGTGCGGCGGACGCTGTTGTGGCCATCACCGCAGTCAACACCGTGGTGACTAAAGCGGCACAAACGCTCAACACACAGCCCATCAACAAGCTTTTGAGTTGGCTGGCGCGTGCGTGCATGGCTGGGTTTGAATCGAATGGATCTGTGCGGGTTTTAGTCACCCGGCTTGCCTGATTCTGCCCCATAGCGTCGTGCGCGGCTGGCCAGCGAACAATGCCCCCCACAAGTTGCTTGCGGGGTGTCTATGGGTTGTTTTGAGGGAGTTTTAAGGCCATTTTGAGCATGTTTTAGACTCGCTGCCCCAATAATACGGGCGCGAGCAGCTACTAATACCATAGCGCCGCTAAACTGTGGTGTTGCGGCGCTGCATCAGCTAATGCCCGCTGCAGCCTGCCTTTTGCCAACCCATAACCCGTAGCCAGCCAAATGAAGTTGTTTTTCTGTGCCGCACACGCTGCACATGCGCCCGAGTTTGAGTTTTTTCGAGGCGATCGCGTGCCGTGCTTTGAAACGCCATCGCGAGCCGAATTTATACGCACCGCTCTGCTGGCGCGGGGCCGCGTGCTTAGCGAGCCCACGCACGACAGCAGCGCCGTGCTGTCGCAAATTCACACGGCACGATATCTCGACTTTTTGGCCAATGCGTGGGGTAACTGGCTGGCATCAGATGCCGCCAACGCCGCGCGCCAGCCCTTCCCGTCGGTCTGGCCCGTGCGTACGCTGCGCAGCGATGTGGTGCCCACCAACTTTATTGCGCAGTTGGGCTTGTATTCGATGGACAACGGCAGCCCGCTTTCTAGCGGCACTTGGGGCGCGGCCAAAGCGGGGGCAGACGCGGCAGTTAGCGCCGCAGCCGCGTTGCAGGCTGGCGAGCGCAGCGCGTTTTGCGCCACCCGCCCGCCGGGCCACCATGCGGGCAGCGACTTCATGGGCGGGTATTGCTTTTTAAACAACGCCGCCCTTGCCGCACAAGCGCTGCTAAACGGCGGCTGCCAGCGCGTTGCGATTCTTGATGTGGACTACCACCACGGCAATGGCACGCAAAGCATTTTTTACGAACGTGCCGACGTGTTGTTTGTCAGCCTGCATGGCGACCCGCGCACCGAATACCCCTTTTACCTGGGCCATGCCGACGAGTTGGGCAGCGGGCCCGGCTACGGTTTTAATTTGAACTTGCCGCTGGCGGCAGGCAGCTCAGCCGCGCAATGGTTTGAAGCGCTTGAAGTGGCGTGCGCCCGGGTACAGCGCCACAACGCCGATGCGCTGGTGGTGTCGCTTGGGCTCGATACGTTTGCGGGCGATCCGATTTCAACTTTTGCACTGCTGGCCAGTGACTTCAGCCAACTCGGCGCGCGCCTGCTGCGCTTGGGGCTGCCGACAGTTTTTATTCTGGAAGGCGGTTATGCGGCTGATGAGTTAGGCACCAACGCGGCCAATGTGCTGGATGCGTTTGGCGCTTAAACACTCACCCAGTCAAACTTGCCGGGTGCCAGGCCGCTGAGCCCGTACGGACCAATTTGGGAGCGAATCAATCGCAGGCAGGGCAGACCAACCGCAGCCGTCATGCGGCGCACCTGGCGGTTGCGCCCTTCATCAATGCACAGCTCCAGCCACGCAGTGGGAATGCTTTGCCGCACCCGCACGGGCGGCGTGCGCGGCCACAGGTCAAGCGGTGCGTCAATCAGCCGCGCTGTGGCGGGCAGCGTAATGCCGTCGTTGAGCTGCACACCCACACGCAGCGCATTGAGTGCCGCGTCAGTCGGCGTGCCTTC
>JANMWH010000357.1:0-2894 GCA_031393945.1 Polaromonas sp.
GAAGGCACCGTGAACGATGGCCTGAAAAGCGGCAAGATAGAAGTGCTTTGTCAGGAAATGACCGTGCTGAACCCGAGCGTCACGCCGCCTTTTCAGCTAGACGACGACAACCTGTCTGAAACCACCCGCCTGACGCACCGCGTGCTCGATTTGCGCCGGCCGTACATGCAAAACAACCTGATGCTGCGTTACCGCGTGGCGATGGAAACCCGCAAGTTTTTGGACGCCAACGGATTTATTGATATTGAAACTCCGATGCTGACCAAGAGCACACCCGAAGGTGCGCGCGATTATTTGGTGCCCAGCCGCGTCAACGAAGGTCACTTTTTCGCACTGCCGCAAAGCCCGCAGCTGTTTAAACAGTTGCTGATGGTTGCTGGCTACGACCGCTACTACCAAATCACCAAATGCTTTCGCGACGAAGACTTGCGCGCCGACCGGCAACCTGAATTCACGCAGATAGATATTGAAACGTCCTTCATGGGCGAGCAAGATATTCGTGACATGTTTCAAGGCATGATCACCAACATTTTTAAGACTGTACTTAATACCGATCTAGGTGAATTTCCGGTCATGGCTTACGGAGAAGCCATGCATCGCTTTGGCTCTGATAAGCCCGATTTGCGCGTGAACATGGAGTTCACCGAGTTAACTGACGTCATGGCGGATGTTGACTTCAAGGTGTTCAGCGTACCGGCTACCACAGTGGGTGGCCGAGTGGTCGCGCTGCGGGTTGCAGGCGGCGCGGAAATGCCGCGCAGCGAGATCGACGGCTACACCGAATTCGTCAAAATCTATGGTGCCAAGGGGCTGGCGTGGATCAAGGTTAACGACGTGGCTAAGGGCCGCGATGGCTTGCAAAGCCCGATTGTTAAAAACATTCACGACGCCGCCATTGCTGAAATTCTCCGACGCACCGGCGCTGCCAATGGCGATTTGATTTTCTTCGGTGCCGACACAGCCAAAATTGTGAATGACAGCATCGGTGCGCTCCGTTTGAAAGTTGGCCTGAGCGTGTTGGGTAAAAAGCTCGGTTTGTTCACGGCAGGCTGGAAGCCATTGTGGATAGTTGACTTTCCCATGTTCGAGCACGACGAAGTCAACAACCGCTGGAGCGCTGTTCACCACCCGTTTACCGCGCCGAAAGACGGCCACGAAGACTGGATGGACACAGACCCTGGCAAGTGCATCGCCAAGGCCTACGACATGGTGCTCAATGGCTGGGAGTTAGGCGGCGGGTCGGTGCGTATTCACCAAGCCGATGTGCAGAGCAAAGTGTTTAATGCCCTGAAAATTGGCCCTGAAGAGGCGCAAGAAAAGTTCGGTTTCTTGTTAGACGCGCTGCAGTACGGTGCGCCGCCGCACGGCGGCTTGGCCTTCGGCTTGGACCGCATTGTGACCATGATGACCGGCGCAGAGTCGATTCGCGACGTGATTGCCTTCCCCAAAACCCAGCGCGCCCAGTGCTTGCTTACCCATGCGCCGAGCCCAGTCGATGAAAAGCAACTCAAAGAGCTGCACATTCGCTTGCGTGCGCCGGCCGCGGTCTAACGCTGCAGCGCAAGCCCTGCTTCATGCTGCAGCCAGTGGGGTGACCTGTGCGCCTGGCGCGGGTAAGGCGCTGCAGTGAATTTTAAAATTCCAGAGTCGGTGCTGGTGGTCATTCATACGCCAGATGCGAACGTGCTGCTTATTGAGCGAGCCGATCACCCCGACTTTTGGCAATGCGTGACCGGCTCTAAAGACTTTTTGAGCGAGGCACTGCTCGACACTGCAATCCGCGAAGTCGCCGAAGAAACAGGTATTAAAGCCAACGCAGCGGCCTTTGTGGATTGGGCGGTAGCAAATGTTTACGAAATTTATCCAGCGTGGCGGCATCGCTACGCGCCGGGAATAGTGCGCAACACGGAGCATGTTTTCAGTTTGTGTGTTCCAAGCGGCACGCAGGTGGTGTTAAGCCCCACCGAGCACACGGCGCTTAAATGGTTGCCTTATCGAGAGGCGGCAGATGCTTGCTACTCGCCTTCCAATGCTGAGGCCATACTGATGCTGCCCCGATTCATGGCATGAGCTGCCTGGGGGTTTCGGGTCATTTCTGTCGTAACCTAGGCCATGCCTTCCAGCTATCAACGCGATAAAAAAGCACAGCATATTGCTGAAAACCTGCGCCTGTTTGAAGGCAGTCGCGAGTACTTTCCTGCGTTGGTGCAAGCCATTGATGAAGCGCAATCGTGGGTGCAGCTAGAAACCTATTTGTTCGATGTTTTTGGCTCGGGTGCAGACGTTGCAAACGCTTTGGCTCGCGCGGCACAGCGCGGCGTGACTGTGCAGGTGCTGGTCGATGGCATTGGCTCTGCAGCACTGCCTGCCGAGTGGCAGCAAAAAATGCACAGCGCCGGCGTTGACTGGTGTGTGTATTCGCCGTTAGCGTCAAGCTGGGGAATATTAAGGCCACTGGCGTGGCGCCGGTTGCACCGCAAGTTGTGCGTGATTGATCAGCGCATCGTGTTTTGCGGCGGCATCAACATCCTCGATGATTTTCACGACCCGAATCACGGCCCCCTTACCGAACCGCGCTTTGATTTCGCCATTTCAGCCACCGGCGAACTTGCCGTTGATGCGGCTGAAGCTGTCACGCTGCTGTGGTGGCGGGTGCAGGCGGGCTACAGTGCCCGGCAGCGCAATTTAGGCACCGCGTGGGACGAATTTAAGGCAGCGGGATACGGCGGCCGCACCGGCAGCGCACTGGAGGCCGCCAGGCCCACCACCACGGCAAACCCGCTGCCCGTGATTCACGCCGCCTTGGTGCTGCGCGACAACCTGCGTAACCGCAGCAGCATTGAAAAAAGTTACCTTAAAGCCATTGGCCATGCGCGGCAAGACATCGTGATTGC
>JANMWH010000409.1:0-3622 GCA_031393945.1 Polaromonas sp.
CAAGACGACGCATTTAATCGAACCCGCTTTGCGGTAGTTTGCCTGCCGCAAACCCTCGCAGCCCCTGCTGCATCGGTGCAAGGTAAAGACTGCATAAGTCTGGTGGTGTCAGTCGCTAATCGGCCAGGGGCTGTTCATGACATTTTGGTGCCGCTAAAAGAATTTGGCGTGTCAATGACGCGTTTTGAATCTCGCCCAGCTCGGTCGGGCCAGTGGGAATATTATTTTTACATTGATCTGCAAGGTCATCCATCTCAAGCGCACGTTCAATTGGCATTGGCGGCGCTGCAGCAACTTTGCGCGTTTTACAAAGTTCTTGGTACTTATCCGGTCAACGATTGAGCCATGAATTTGCAGCGCACGAATTTAACAACAACAGGTTATCGCCATGTTTGAGCAGTTAGGTCTTATTGGTTGCGGTCTCATGGGTGGCTCGTTTGCTTTGGCGCTTAAAAGAGCCGGGCTAGTCAAGCGCGTGGTGGGTTACAGCAAGTCTCCGTCCACCACTGAGCGCGCGCGCCAGATGGGCGTGATTGATATTGAAGCACCTTCTGCGCTGCTGGCAGTTTCTGGGGCCGATATCGTGCTGCTTGCGGTACCGGTTTCGGCAACGGAAGCAACTTTTAAAGCCATCAGGCATTTGATTACTCCCAACACGCTGGTGATGGACGTCGGCTCTACCAAGAGAGATGTCGTGGACGCCGCGCGCCGAGTGCTGCGCGATAACGTTGGCTGTTTCGTTCCCGCGCACCCTATTACCGGCAAGGAAGTATCGGGCGTCGAGCATGCCGATGGCGACTTGTACGCTGGCAAACAAGTGATCTTGACGCCGATTGAACGCACCTACACGACCCAACTCAATTTGGCCGCCAAAGTGTGGACAGCCATTGGCTGCCATGTTGTGCAAATGTCGCCGCAAGCGCACGATGCAGCCTACGCAGCGGTCAGCCACTTACCGCATTTGATTGCGTTTTCACTGATCAACAGCATTGCCCACCAAGCGCACGGCGCCGACTATATGTCGCTCGCTGGCCCGGGGTTTCGTGACTTCTCTCGTATCGCTGCAAGTGATCCCAAAATGTGGCGTGACGTGTTGATTGCTAATCGGGAGGAGCTGCTGGCCCAATCAAAGCTGTTTCAACAAACCCTGCAAGCGTTCGAAAAGTTGATTCTTAACAGCGAGGGCGACGCTTTAGAGCAGCTGATAGAGCAAGCCAGCCTGAAGCGCGCTACTTGGCGCATGTCCACACCCAAATCGCACAAGTCATCCTGAGCGATGTTTAACGTTGAGTTTTTGGATGTGCCGCCGCTAGACGCTGCTTACGGCACAGTTCAACTGCCCGGTTCAAAAAGCATTTCCAATCGGGTCTTGTTGCTGGCTGCGCTGAGCCACGGCACAACGACCGTCCATGACCTGCTGGCCTCTGATGACACGACGGTGATGCTCACCGCTTTGAAGCAGCTCGGTTGCGGCATAAGCAGGGTCGGCTCAGGGGTTAAAGTTAAAGGCCTCGGCGGAAAGCTGTCGGTCGACAAAGTTTCGCTGCACATGGGCAATGCTGGCACAGCCATGCGGCCACTGACCGCAGCGCTGGCCATGCTGGGCGGCGAGTTTGAATTGTCTGGTGTTGCGCGCATGCATGAACGGCCCATCGGCGACTTGGTGGACGCGCTTCGGCAGTTGGGCTGCAGCATTGATTACCTGGAAAACGACGGCTTTCCGCCATTGAGGTTGCATGCAAGAGCCGTGGGGCAACTAGCGCTGGACGATGCCATTCGCGTGCGCGGTGATGTGTCCAGCCAGTTTTTAACGGCCTTGCTGATGGCGCTGCCGTTGGTCGCCACAAGAGACATTCATATTGAGGTAGTGGGCGAGTTGATCTCAACGCCCTACATTGAAATCACACTCAATTTGTTGGCTAGGTTTGGCATTCATATTCAGCGCGAAGGTTGGCAGCGCTTTACCATTCCAGCGGGCAGCCAGTACCAGTCTCCCGGGGACATTTACGTTGAAGGTGACGCGTCTTCCGCTAGCTATTTTATAGCTGCTGGTGCCCTATTTAATTGGTCTGAAGCCCAAAAACATCTTGAGATTCAGGGTGTAGGGACGGATTCTATTCAGGGCGATATCCGTTTTGTCGAAGCGGCCCGGCTGATGGGCGCGCAGATCGAAAGTACGCCCAACTCGCTGTGTATTTCACCTCGCAAGCCCGAAAACGCGTCAAATCTGTGGCCCCTTAAAGCCATTGACCTAGACTGCAACCATATTCCGGACGCAGCCATGACGCTGGCCGTGATGGCGCTGTACGCAGAAGGCACCACCGTACTGCGCAACATCGCCAGCTGGCGCGTCAAAGAAACCGACCGCATTGCCGCGATGGCTTGCGAGCTGCGAAAACTAGGCGCTAAGGTTGAAGAAGGCCACGACTACTTAACAATCACCCCGCCTTCAAGCCCCGCCGATTGGACGACAGCGCCCATTCACACCTATGACGATCACCGCATAGCCATGTGTTTTTCGCTGGCCGCCTTTAACCCGGCAAAGCTGCCGATTCGCATACTTGATCCCAAATGCGTAGCAAAAACCTTTCCCGACTACTTTGAAACGCTGTTTTCAGTCGCCCAAACAGACACAGCCAACATTCCGGTGATTTGCATTGATGGCCCTACCGCATCGGGCAAAGGCACGCTGGCATCAACCGTGGCGCATCGCTTGGGCTACCACTACCTCGACTCAGGAGCCCTGTACCGGCTTGCAGCCTCTGCGGCAAGCGCTCAAGGCATTGACCTCGATGACGGGCCTGGGGTTGCGGGCGTCGCACGCCATTTGCCCGTGAGGTTTGTAGGCGAAAAAGTTTTGCTGGACGGCAAGGACGTGTCCAACGCTATCCGTACCGAAGAAGCGGGCATGGCGGCATCCAAAGTGTCCGTGCACCCTGAAGTTCGCATCGCTTTACTGGCGCTGCAGCACAGTTTTCGCACCCTCCCCGGCTTGGTGACTGACGGGCGCGACATGGGTACTGTGATTTTTCCGGACGCCGAGCTCAAAATTTACCTGACCGCCAGCAGCCGACACAGGGCCGAACGGCGTCATAAGCAGTTGATTTCAAAGGGAAATCCGGCTATAATCCAAGATGTTCTACAGGATTTAGAGGCGCGCGATAAACGTGATTCATCACGCCAAACAGCGCCTTTAAAACGTGCTGAAAACGCCAAACCATTGGACAACTCTGATTTGTCGATTGAAAAATCGGTAGAGCAGGTGCTTGACTGGTGGCAAAGCACCCGGCCCTTTTGATCCCAGCACTTCGGTGGATGCGCCTCATCGCGTGTTGGTCAAACGGAAAATTAACTTAACCCGCAGCCTAAAAATAATCAATTTAGGGCAGCGACAACATTCCCCAAGCAGATTTAAAAACCTTTCAGCAATTGTGCTGACTGAACCCTGCGTTGTGGACAAGGAAACTACATGTCTGAATCTATGTCTGAATCTTTTGCCGACCTATTTAACGAATCGCTCAAGCGCTCTGAAATGCGCACCGGTGAAGTCATCACCGCTGAAGTCGTTCGCATCGACCACAACCACGTCGTTGTCAACGCCGGACTGAAGTCCGAGGCCTAT
>JANMWH010000323.1:0-4001 GCA_031393945.1 Polaromonas sp.
CAGCGCCGCGCCAATTGCCGCAGCGGGCGACCAGTTCATGAGTGACTTGTCGATGAGGTAAGCGCTGGCGTTCCACAGGTATGACACGGTTAGCAATGCAAACCCGGTGATCCAGGTGCTGTAACTTTCCCAGTAAAACCAGTGCAGGTTGGTGGGCATGATGGGCGGCTTGCTGGCAAATTTAACCGGGTGATAAAACCCGCCACCGTGCACTGCCCACAGCTCGCCGCTAACGCCTTGCTTTTTTAAATCTTCATCAACTGGCGGCGTGAGGCTGGAGTCTAAGAAGACAAAATAAAACGACGAACCAATCCACGCAATGGCGGTAATGACGTGCGCCCAGCGCAGCAGCAGATTGGCCCAGTCGAGAAGATAACTTTCCACGGTAAGCACCCTTATCAGCACAAGCGTCGGTTTGCTGTGCAATCTGTTCACCACTGCGGGCGCTCTGAACAGTCATAAAAGGCCGCGAACTAAAGAAACGCTACAAAAACGCTTCCCGGCTCCGCTGCGACCCGGACTTTGATTCTACAGACGATCAATGGTTTGCAGCAACTGCGCGGCCACGCTGACCGCAATCACGGCGGGCTCTTTTCCGGCAATACCGTCCACGCCGATGGGGCAAGTCACGTGGGCCAGCTCAGCGGCAGTAAAGCCGCGCGCCAGCAGCCGGTGCTGAAAGGTTGCCCATTTGGTTTTGCTGCCAATCAGGCCGATAAAAGGCAAATCGGCTTGCAACCTTTGCCGCACCAAACAAGCCGCTAGCACTTCCAGGTCTTCAGCGTGGCTAAAACTCATGATCAGCACGCACGACTGCGGTGCCACATCGCGCACAGCAAATTCAACCGGGTCTGAATGTTCACAAACTGCATTGCCAGCCAGATCGCTGGGAAACACGCCATCGCGGCTGTCAATCCACGTTAGCGCGAAAGGCAGGCTGGCCAGCACTCGCGCCAGCGCGTGGCCCACGTGGCCGCCCCCAAAAAGGGCAACTGGCTTCAGCGCGGGCGCTAACCTGGCGGCCAAGCTGGCGGCATCTAGCGCTGTTACGCGCTCGTATTGCAAATGCATCACGCCGCCGCAGCATTGGCCCAACGCTGGCCCCAGCGCAAAACGAACTGGCGCTGGCGGTATTGCGCCAACTTTTTCACACATGTACTTGCGTGCCGCAGCAATTGCCGTGTGTTCCAAATGCCCACCGCCGACCGTGCCCACCAGCGTATTGTCGAAAACCGCCATCCATGTGCCCGCCCCGCGTGGAACCGAGCCTTCGCTGGCAACAACTTGCACCAGCACGGCCGGGTTATGGGCAAGCTGGTCTAAAAATGTGCCGAGCAAAGTGCCCGCAGAGTGTGAAAAGGTGGATGGCATAGCCGCTACAGTACCAAAATTAAATTATCCAAGTTAACTAAAAGTGGTTAAATTCGGTGAGGAGTAGCGACACCAATCAACTCAAGGCCACACAACAATGAGACAAGATACGCCCCTTAGTTCGTCACCCAGTACATCAGTTGGTACATCACCGCGCTCAGCCGGGCAGCAAGATGCAGGTGCACCACGCCGATTTTGGCTGCTGGCCATGGCGGCCACTGCAACCGCCGCACTGATGGCTGCCTGCAAGTCAGCCCCCAAGTCAGAGCCGGCTGCCACCGCTGCCGAGCCAAGCTCACCGGTTGTTGGCCCAATTCCCAGCAGCCAGGGCTCGGCCAAATCCTCTGTGGCCACGACCCCGCGTGCTTACCGGTCAGACGCAGCCACCCACTTGTATGGCCTGAACGCAGCGCGCATTTACAAAGGCAGAATGCCGCCACTGCTTTACGCGGTAGGGGTGCTAAACACCGAAATCGACAGCGTGGGTCGCATCACGCGGCTTGACTGGATGCGCTCACCAAACCACGCGCCCGAAGTAGTCGCCGAAATTGAACGCACCATTCGCAGCGCAGCGCCCTTCCCGGCACCATCGCGCATGGGCAGAGTGGTTTATACCGATACTTGGCTATGGCACGTCAGCGGAAAATTTCAGCTCGACACGCTGACTGAAGGCCAGAACTAAAGCGCGCCGCGCACTTCGCCTCGTGCAGTCGTGCTTGAAAACTCCAGCTAGCTTCCGCGATAAGTCGAATAACTCCACGGGCTGACAAGCAGCGGCACGTGGTAGTGCGCGGCGGTGTCAGCCACGCCAAAGTCAACCGTTACCTGGTTTAAAAAATTCGGCTCCGGAAGCGTCACACCCTGCGCCTTAAAGTAGCCTGCCACGTCAAACACCAGGCGGTAGGTGCCCACTTTTAAAGACGCGGTGTCGTACAGCAGGCCGTCCGGGTTGCGGCCGTCGGCGTTCAGCGTGAACTGCTTGACCAGAGTTGCGTCAAGACCCACCGTGGTGAAAAGCGACACCGCCATGCCGCTGGCAGGGCTGCCGTGCATAGTGTCCAGTACGTGAGTGCTTAAGCCCATGATGCAAGATTCCAAATAAGGTTCATAAGAAAACGGCAGGTCACGCAGCAGTGGACTCGCCGATAATTTAGCAAATGATAGCTGCCAGTAGCGCAGCAAGATGACACTATTTATTTTCATCTAACGCCCAAGGCCATGACCCTATCTCTAAACGCAGGCTACCCACGCGACTTGGCAGGCTATGGCCGCAACCCACCGCACGCCCAGTGGCCGTTTAAGGCACGCATTGCCGTGCAGTTCGTATTGAACTACGAAGAGGGCGGCGAAAACTCGGTATTGCACAGCGACGCAGGGTCTGAGCAATTCTTGTCAGAAATGTTCAACCCACCCAGCTTTGCCGACCGGCACCTGAGCATGGAGAGCATTTACGAGTACGGCTCGCGTGCAGGCGTGTGGCGTATTTTGCGTGAGTTTGAAAAACGCCAACTGCCTTTGACTGTTTTCGGCGTGGGCATGGCGCTTGAGCGAGCGCCCGACGTCACAGCGGCGTTCGTCGAGCTTGGCCACGAGATCGCCTGCCACGGCTGGCGCTGGATCAACTACCAACAAATGGATGAAGCGACCGAGCGAGAGCATATGCGGCTGGGCATGGACGCAATTGAAAAACTGACCAGTGCTTGCCCGTTTGGCTGGTACACGGGTCGCGACAGCCCGAATACCCGACGCCTGGTGGCAGACGATGGCCGTACGTTGTACGACAGCGACTACTATGGCGATGACTTGCCGTTTTGGACGAAAGTAAAGCGCACTGATGGAGTGGAGGCTCCGCGATTGGTTGTGCCCTACACACTGGATGCGAACGACATGCGGTTTTCATCAGCGCAGGGGTTTGCGCAAGCTGAAGATTTTTTTATTTACCTTCGAGACAGCTTTGATGCGCTGTACGCTGAAGGTGACCCGGCTGGGCTTGACCGCCCAAAAATGATGAGCATCGGTATGCATTGCCGCTTGCTGGGCAGACCGGGCCGCATCGTGGCGCTGCAAAAGTTTTTAGACCACATTGCCAGGCACGACCACGTATGGGTGTGCCGCCGCATTGACATTGCGCGGCACTGGCAAAAGACGCATCCTTACCAAGCCAACACACCATGACCCTGACGCTCGATCAAATCAACACTGCGCCCCATGCTGAGGCACTGCAGCTGCTAAGCGGCTTGTACGAACATTCGCCGTGGATAGCTGACAAGGCATTGGCGGCCAGGCCATTTCAATCGCTGGCGCATTTAAAGCACGTAATGGCGACTGTGCTGCAAGGCGCTGGCAAGCAGGCGCAATTAGATTTGATTCGCGCCCACCCCGAGTTAGCGGGCAAGGCCATGGTCAGCCAAAGCTTGACGGCAGAGTCCACGAACGAACAAAACAAAGCGGGGCTGACGCAATGCACGGCCGAAGAGTTCGCCAACATCCAGCAACTCAACCTTGACTACAACGCCAAGTTTGGCTTCCCCTTTATTTTGGCGGTGCGCGGCACGCGCGGCAATGGGTTGAGCAAGCAGCAAATCATCAGCACCTTTGAACGTCGCCTGAACAACCACCCAGAGTTTGAG
>JANMWH010000324.1:0-2519 GCA_031393945.1 Polaromonas sp.
GCCACCGCCATCATCAACACGACGTATATCCAGCCAATGATGAGCAAATACATAAAACTTCTTTATTTGTTGATTTGAATCACTGAATTGATACGAAATCCTAAGATACTTGAAGCTTCAACCCCAACCTTCAAGCGGCAACGGAGACAACACATTGGCTGATTTTGACCCAAGCTGGCAAAACCTGAGCGAGCTCATGAAAGAGTCCTTCATGAAGGCGACCAACGCGGCAACCCAGGCGCCCGGCATCAACGGCAGCGGTGTACCGCAGTTGAGTTTTGATGCGGCCAAGCTGCTCGAAATTCAGCAAACCTACCTGCATGATGCAGCCCAATTGTGGAACCAAAGCGTGCAAGCCGGCAGCGCAATTCCCGCTGCGCATGATCGCCGGTTTTCCGCCGCCGCCTGGAACGACAACCCGGTGTCCAAATTTTCTGCGGCAGCATATTTGCTTAATTCGCGCGCGCTGACAGCGCTGGCCGACGCGGTAGAAGGTACGGCCAAAACCAAAGCCCGCGTGCGCTTTGCCATTGAACAATCATTGGCCGCCACTGCGCCCAGCAACTTCATGGCGCTGAACGCCGACGCGATTAAAAAGGCCATAGACACGCAAGGCCAAAGCATTGGCCAAGGCATGAAAAACCTGTTCAACGACATACAGCAAGGCCACGTGTCAATGACCGACGAGAGCCAGTTTGAGGTCGGTAAAAACGTTGCCACCACTGAAGGCGCGGTGGTGTTTGAAAATGAGTTTTTTCAGTTGCTCGAATACAAGCCACTGACCAAATCCGTGCACGAAAAGCCGTTTTTGCTGGTGCCGCCGTGCATCAACAAGTTTTATATTCTTGACTTGCAGCCCGAAAACTCGCTGATTCGCTACGCCGTAGCGCAGGGCCACCGCACGTTTGTGGTCAGCTGGCGTAACCCTGATGAGTCGATGACAGGCAAAACGTGGGACGACTACATCGAGCACGCCGCTATAAAAGCCATAGCGGTGGTGCAAGACATCACGGGCGCTAAAACCATCAACACGCTGGGCTTTTGTGTGGGCGGCACTATTTTGGCCACCGCGCTGAGCGTGTTGGCCGCGCGGGGCAGCAAGCCCGCCGCCAGCCTGACGCTGCTGACCTCACTGCTTGACTTTACCGATACCGGCATATTGGACATTTTTATTGATGAGCAAATGGTCAGCCACCGTGAAAACGAAATGGGCAGCGGCGGTTTGCTTAAAGGACAAGAGCTGGCGTCCACCTTCAGCTTTTTGCGGCCTAACGATTTGGTGTGGAACTACGTGGTCGGCAATTACCTGAAGGGCGAAACCCCACCGCCATTTGACTTGCTGTACTGGAACAGCGATTCGACCAACTTGCCCGGCCCGTTTTACGCCTGGTATTTGCGCAACACCTATTTTGAAAACAACATGGTCAAGCCCGGCAGGTTGGAAGTGTGCGGGCAAAAAATTGACCTTCGCAAACTCGACATGCCCACCTATGTGTACGGCTCGCGTGAAGACCACATCGTGCCGATCGGGGGGGCGTATGCATCAACCCAACACTTGCCGGGCAAAAAGCGTTTTGTAATGGGCGCGTCGGGTCACATTGCGGGCGTGATCAACCCGCCAGCTAAAAACAAGCGCAGCTACTGGACCAACGACAAGCTGCCCGCCAATAAATTTCCGCCTGCGCAGCCCGACTGGCTAAAAACCGCCACCGAGCACCCCGGCAGTTGGTGGACAGACTGGTCGGCTTGGCTGAAAGGCCATGCGGGCAAGCAAATTGCTGCGCCTAAAAAGTTTGGCAATACAAAACACAAAGTTATCGAGCCCGCGCCTGGGCGTTACGTCAAAGCCAAGGCTTAAATTCACAAACTTCGCTTAATCTGCTTCACTCAAAAAAGGAAAACATCATGGAAGACATCGTTATCGTTTCAGCGGCCCGCACCGCAGTCGGTAAATTTGGCGGCACGCTGGCAAAAACACCTGCTACCGAGCTGGGTGCAGCGGTTGTCAAAGCCGTGCTGGAGCGTTCAAAACTCAGCGCGGACCTGATTGGTGAAGTCATCATGGGCCAGGTTTTGGCAGCGGGTGTCGGCCAAAACCCGGCACGCCAGACAGTTATCAAAGCGGGCTTGCCACAAGGCGTGCCGGGGTTGACGATTAACGCGGTTTGCGGCTCTGGGCTCAAGGCCGTGATGCTGGCTGCACAAGCTGTTGCTACGGGGGACAGTGAGATCATCATTGCCGGCGGCCAAGAGTCGATGAGCATGTCGCCGCACGTACTCAATGGTTCGCGCGACGGCCAGCGCATGGGCGACTGGAAGATGGTAGACAGCATGATTGTTGACGGCTTGTGGGACGTGTACAACCAGTACCACATGGGCATCACCGCTGAAAACGTCGCTAAAAAATACGGCATCACCCGTGACATGCAAGATGCGCTGGCACTTGGCAGCCAGATGAAAGCCGCTGCCGCGCAAGACGCAGGCAAATTCGTGTCTGAAATCGTGCCGTTTTCTATCGC
>JANMWH010000443.1:0-3244 GCA_031393945.1 Polaromonas sp.
GGCGAGCGGTTTTTTTCAACCGCCCGACCCGACGGGCAAACCAAAGGCTCTGGCTTGGGGCTGGCCATCGTTCGGCAAATCATGGTGCTGCATGGCGGCACCATGGTTGCTAGCAACGCCGAACCGGGCTTGCAGGTTGAACTCAGCTTCGAGCACACTGCACTGCCGTCGGCTACCAAAGCGCGTTGAAGGCGTTTCGGGCAAGGCTGACGACGCTGCTTCAGACCGCATGGCTCAGGCTTGGGCTAAATCCATTTGGTTACAACTGCCCATTCGCCGCAGGCTAGTTAATGACAAAAAAGTAATTTTGGTCTGCCGTTGCTGTGACAGGATTAAACCTCCGCTTAACTGCGTCAAGCCCATCAATCAGCGGGCTGGGGAGTTGTCTTTGAGAACAAGTCATACACGAAAACGAAATGAATAAAACCACCGATACAAAACATCAGCTGGTATCTTGCGCCTTGAAAGGCGTTGTTGCGGCAGTTTTAATCATCAGCGTACTTGCATGTAGTGGCGGCGGCGACTCTAACCAGGCAGCAGCCACGGCATCAACGTCAACGTCGACACCGTCCGCGTCGACACCTGGCAGCGTGCCGACAGCTCCAGCGCCATCACCAGAAGCAGCAGCTTCAATCAATACGGCGGCTGCTTTAGACGAGTTTTGGGGGCGATACGGCGCAAAGAGCAGCTTTGACAAGGACTGGGTTGAATTGCTTACAAAATTGCTGGATGCAGAAGACAAGGTTGCCCTGGAAGACTACAAGGGCGCACGCGTCATCGTGGATGAGCTGATTAAAAAATATCCGCTTATGGATAACAACACGCCCGGGGGTAACGCGTGGTGGGCTAACTACACCAAGATGTTCGATAGAAGCCCGCGACCTCACTTTGGTGAACCCGGCCTGTACGCCCACCTGCGCATGCTGGACGACATCACCAAGATGGGCGTCAGCAAAACACTACTTGGCAAAACTACCCTGCGGATGGCTGTTGTGATGCCAGCTTGCACAGACATCGTTCCCGAACAAGGACCGACATTAACCAATGAACGTTTAAGCCCGGAGATCGAAGCAAATGACTTTGCGGTGGTACGGCAATCACTGCGTTTGTTCCAGAGCTACCTGCTGGCCATCAGTGGCGGCGAGCTCCGCCTGGAGTTAAAGTTTTATAAAACTGAAAAATGTTTGCAAATATTGCCACCGCGCTACCTCCTGGACAGCTTTACCACGCCACTCGATCAGTTGCCCAAAGGCGAGGCCGAAAAAGCCGACATGTTCTGGCTGATCTACCCCAACCATTTCGACAAAGGCGCAGAGATCACCTTCAAGGGCGGTATGAGTTCTTATGGCACAGGCAAGCCCCTGTTCATGAGCGAGGACGACTGGATCATCAAGAAAAAAGCCCCCCAACAGGGGAGTGGCAGTCGCACTGAAGTAGAGCGGCGCATGTATTTACCTGAGTGGGTTCAACACGAGTTTTTTCACCACTTG
This sequence comes from Polaromonas sp., assembly GCA_031393945.1. Lineage (GTDB taxonomy): Bacteria > Pseudomonadota > Gammaproteobacteria > Burkholderiales > Burkholderiaceae_C > Polaromonas. The sequence continues at coordinate 1,491 of JANMWH010000443.1, forward strand.
ATGTCCAGCTGGCCTGAACTAGGCTTGCCGAACACCGACAAAGAGTGGGCTGACAACCGCACTTGGCCTGCTGACTTCACTGGAATACTCGAAGAAGATTTCTACTCCGAAGCTTTACAAAAGCGCCTGTACAAGGCAAACCCAAGCATCGCGCAAAAGCTGCAAGGCGCTACCAGGTAGCGGCTGAGATTGGTTCATGGTTCATGGTTCATGGTTATCTGCTGATAAATCGCAAATCAGTATGCGGGTCTTCGAGCTGCATGCTTACAAAATTATTTTTGGGGAAAAGTCGAAATGACAAGTTCAATTTATGTGAAACATCGATTTGTGCGTGGTGCCGTGGTGGGTGCGTTGGCAGCAGTCTTGGTCACCGGCGTAGTTAGTTGCGGCGGTGGGGGTGGCACTAACGTGGTGCCGGGCACAACGCCGACGGCTTTAGCGCCCGCGTCAACCTCTGACACCGCACTTGTTCCTGCACCAGCACCTGTCGCTGCAACTGCCGCAGCAATGGCTGCAGCCAAGACTTCAACAGAGTTAGATGATTTTTGGGGGCGATACGGCGCGAAAAGCAGCTTTGACCAAGACTGGGTTGAATTGCTCAAAAAATTATTGGATGCCGAAGACAAGGTTGCCCTAAAAGACTTCCAGGGCGCACGTGTCATCGTTGATGAGTTGATAAAAAAATACCCACTCATGGAGAACAACCAGCTCGAGGCCAACGCGTGGTGGGTCAACTTCAATAAACTGCAGCTCAGAAACCCGCGGCCACACTTTGGTGAACCCGGCCTGTATGCCCATCTGCGCATGCTGGACGACATCACCAAAATTGGCGTTAGCAAGACTCTGCTTGGCACTACGCCAATTCAAATGGCCATCGTGATGCCAGCCTGCTCTGACATCATTCCCAAAACGGGGCCAACAGTGCTGAATCGCCGTTTGAGTCCAGAAATAGAAGCCGATTCCTACGAAGCAGTGCGCCAATCGTTGCGTTTGCTGCAAAGCTACATTTTGGCCATCAGCGGCGGTGAGCTGCGTTTGGAGCTAAATTTTTATAAGATTGATTCCTGCACTCAAATTAACAAAATAACAGGCTACGACTACAACGCGCCGATCAGGCAATTACCCTTAGGGATGATTGAGAAAACAGATATGTTCTGGCTGATCTACCCTAGCGATTTAAACGTTGGCACTGATGCCGGCGGTGGCAGCGGGATGGGTGGGTTCGAGGCATCGGGCAAGCCCGTGTTCATCAGTGAAGATGACTGGGTCGTCAAAAAAAGAGCCCCTGATCAAGGCGGCGGCGGTCGCACTGCAGTTGAACGGCGCATGTATTTGCCCGAGTGGGTTCAACACGAATTTTTTCACCATTTGTTCCGTAGCTGGCCTGAATTTAGTTTGGAGAAAACCGGCCACCAATGGTTTGACAAAAATAATTGGCCTGCTGACTTCACCGGGCAAATCGAAGAAGACTATTTCTCCGAAGCTTTAAACAAGCGCTTGTACAAGGCAAACCCCAGCATCGCGCAAAAGCTGAAACGAGCTACCAAGTAACGGTTGCAACCTCAAACCGGCGCGCTGCACCGGTTTGATTTTTAGTGCGCCAGTGCAACGTCAATCGCAAAACCGCGCTGATGAGACCGAAGGCAGTGGCGCCTGCGGGGGGCTGGGTGGATTGGGCGGCGCGGGCGGTGAATCAGGTGGCGTTTTGCCATTGCCAGCTGCTACCAGCTTAAAGCGCGCATACCAGTCAATAC
>JANMWH010000476.1:0-4142 GCA_031393945.1 Polaromonas sp.
GCCGGTTCGGGCTCCATGATCGGTTCTGGCCTGGCAGGCTCGCAAACCTGGGGCGTGCCAGATGGTTTTGATGCAGACGGCTTTCTCAAAGCTTGCAAAGCCAACTTCTTGACTTTGCAAGACGCTTGGGACAAATCGGACATCAACAACTTGCGCATCATGATGACTGACGAAATGCTCGGTGAAATCAAAACCCAATTGGCCGAGCGCGAGTCGCATACCGGTGCTGGCGTGAACAAAACTGACGTGCAAATGCTGGATGCCAAGCTGCTCGGCATAGAAGAAATGAGCGACAAGTACATGGCCAGCGTAGAGTTTTCGGGCATGATCCGCGAAGACATGTCGGCAGGCGCAAGCCCATTCCGTGAGGTTTGGAACATGACCAAGCCTAAGTCCGGAACCGGCGGCTGGCTAGTTGCCGGAGTTCAAGCCTTGCAATAAATGACTTGTTAGCCCCTCGGGGTTAAATATTCCGTCAAAATCGGGAACGTATGAATAACACGTTCCCTTTTTTGTTTTTAGACTCCTTGATCACTCGCTTTCAGCCGCCCGCATGGGTCGTTGCTGAAACGCAGCAGCGTTTGGTACTCTTTTTAAATCACGTCTTGATGCAAGAAAAACAGGCACAAGACCGCTTGCGGCGCAAAAAGGGCAGCGTTTTGCATATTCGCTGGGGCCTGTTTGGGCTTGATTTGCTGGTGACCAATGCAGGCTTGCTTGACTGCGCGCCTGCTGATGCCAAGCCTGATTTGTTGATGGCAGTCACTTCAGACTCGCCGCTTGATGTGATTCAGACCTTGGTGGCAGGCAAAAGTCCCCCGGTAAAAATTGAGGGCGACGTGCAGCTGGCTGCCGAAGTGGGCTGGCTCGCTGAAAACTTGCGGTGGGATTTTGAAGAGGATTTGTCCCGCATTTTGGGCGACGTGCCCGCCCACGCGTTGGCGGATGCCGCACGCCGGTTGGCCACTGGGCTACGGCAGTTTCTTGCTTTAGCACCGGGCAGCCCGTTTACCAGCGACGCTGCTAGCGGCGCGTCCAGCAGTGCCGTTAAGGCTGCACCATGAACCGGACATTCAGGGGCATATTTATCGTCTGGACGGTGCTGCGATTTGGCCTTGACGAGCTGGTGCTGTCCGGTTTCCAAAAGCCTTGGATACGCCTGCTTAGGCGAATCGTCTCAATAGGCCGCAACCTGCGCGCGCCACGCGGAGAGCGCCTGCGCGAAGCGCTGGAAAGTCTGGGGCCGATTTTCGTCAAGTTTGGACAAGTGATGTCAACCAGGCGAGACTTGCTGCCTCCCGACATTGCCGATGAACTGGCGCGGCTGCAAGACCGCGTGCCGCCATTCGAGTCCAGCTTGGCGGTGGCAATTATTGAAAAAGCTTTTGGCCGGCCCCTGGACAAAATATTCACCAGCTTTGATCTCAAGCCGATTGCCAGCGCATCGATTGCGCAAGTTCACTTTGCTGTGTTGCCAAGCGGGCGTGAAGTAGCGGTCAAAGTGCTGCGGCCCAACATGAAGCCCGCTATTGAGAAAGACCTGGCGCTGATGCACATGATGGCGGGCTGGGTAGAGAGGTCTTCGGCTGACGGCAAACGTTTAAAGCCGCGAGAAGTCATTGGTGAGTTTGACAAATATTTGCACGACGAACTTGACCTGATTCGCGAGGCTGCAAGTGGCGCGCAGCTGCGGCGCAACATGAAAGGTCTTGATCTGGTCATGATCCCCGAAATGATTTGGGACTACTGCATGCCCGACGTGATGGTGATGGAGCGCATGAAGGGTGTACCTATCGGGCAGACCCAGCGCCTGCGCGATGCGGGCGTAGACATGCAAAAACTCGCGCGCGATGGCGTGACGATATTTTTCACTCAGGTGTTTCGTGATGGTTATTTTCACGGCGACATGCACCCGGGCAACATACAGGTCAGCCTGGAGCCCGCCACTTTTGGTCGTTATATTTCACTCGACTTCGGCATTGTTGGCACGTTAACTGAGGTAGATAAAGAGTACCTGGCACAAAATTTTTCGTCTTTCTTCAGGCGGGACTACAAGCGCGTTGCAGAGCTGCACATCGAATCTGGCTGGGTACCCGCCACCACGCGGGTCGATGAGCTGGAAGCAGCGATTCGCGCCTGCTGCGAGCCGTATTTTGATCGCCCACTCAAAGAAATATCGCTGGGTTTGGTGCTGATGCGGCTGTTTCAAACCTCACGGCGCTTTCATGTCGAGATTCAGCCCCAACTCGTGCTGCTGCAAAAAACGCTGCTCAATATCGAGGGGCTAGGCCGCGAGCTTGACCCTGATCTGGATTTGTGGAGCACAGCCAAGCCGTTTTTAGAAAAGTGGATGCTGGAACAAATCGGCCCTGAAAAGCTGCTGGCGCAACTCAAAGCTGAAGCGCCGTCTTACGCCAAGCTGTTGCCCGGCCTGCCGCGTTTGCTGTCTCAGTACCTTAAAGAGCGGCCAAGCTCCTATCACCGCGAGCTTATTGAGCTGCTTGCAGAGCAAAAACGAACCAACAAGCTGCTGCAAGGTATCGTTTACGGCGGTGTGGGTTTTCTGCTCGGCCTGTTGGCCATGCAGGTGATCTTGAGGGTAAGGCTTTTTTAGGCTGACCCTTATAATTGAAGGCTTTGCTTAGCGGCAATGGGTGCCGCGCTTACCCCAAGAATTGCCTCACACCATGCCAATTTACGCCTACAAATGCGACTCCTGCGGGCATGCAAAAGATGTTTTGCAAAAGATGTCAGACGCCCCGTTGGTAGATTGCCCTCAGTGCGGTGCTGCCGCGTTTAAAAAGCAGCTTACGTCGGCAGGATTTCAGCTCAAAGGCTCTGGATGGTACGTCACGGATTTTCGTGATGCTAAATCGGATGGTAAGGGCGGCGCTGACAAAGCCAAGGAAGGGGGCGGTACCGACAAGGCGGCCGCGCCTGCCGGCAACGGTTCTGACGCCGCCCCTGCGAAACCCGACGCCGCAGCGCCGTCAACTGCTTTAGCGCCCGCACCCGCTGCAACCGCCACCACAAGCCCCGCGACCAGCCCGGCGCCGGCCCCCAAGGCAGCCAAGTGATGGCGGCCATTCGCAAGTGGCTGCTCGCTGGTTTGCTGGTGCTGGTTCCGCTGGCGATCACGGTGTGGTTGCTGAACTGGTTTGTTGCCACGCTAGACCAAACGCTTCAAATTCTTCCGGGCAACTGGCACCCCGACAAGCTCATCGGTTTTCACATACCTGGTTTTGGCGTGCTGCTGGCGCTGGGCATTGTGCTGGTGATTGGTGCCATTGCCAGTAATTTTTTCGGTAAAAAACTGGTCAGCTGGTGGGATTTGCTGCTTAACCGCATTCCCATCGTTCGGTCAATTTACTCAAGCGTCAAGCAAGTCTCAGACACCCTGTTTTCTGAGAATGGCAACGCGTTTAGAAAAGCTCTGTTGGTGCAGTGGCCGCGCGAAGGCGTGTGGACGATTGGTTTTCAAACCGGCACACCCGGCGGAGATGTCAGCAATCATTTGTCGGGCGACTATTTAAGCGTGTACGTTCCCACCACGCCCAACCCAACGGGCGGCTACTTCGTCATGCTCAAACGCCAAGACTGCATTGAGCTAAAAATGAGCGTTGACGAAGCGCTTACCTACGTCATTTCAATGGGTGTTGTGGTGCCCGGTAGTGCCGTCACCTACAAGCCTAAATAACAAGTTCGGGCAACACGCTCAAGTCACCAACCCCAAGTAACTTCAATCTAAATTTATGACTTCCCAAATGCGTTCCAACTATTGCGGTCTGGTGACCGAAGCCCTGATGGGCCAAACCGTTTCATTGTGCGGCTGGGTAAATCGCCGGCGTGACCACGGCGGCGTGATCTTTGTTGACCTGCGTGACCGCGAGGGCTACGTGCAGGTAGTTTGCGATCCAGATCGCGCTGACATGTTCAAAACAGCCGAAGGCGTGCGCAATGAGTTTTGCATTCAGGTCAAAGGCTTGGTGCGCGCGCGACCAGAAGGCACCGTGAACGATGGCCTGAAAAGCGGCAAGATAGAAGTGCTTTGTCAGGAAATGACCGTGCTGAACCCGAGCGTCACGCCGCCTTTTCAGCTAGACGACGACAACCTGTCTGAAACCACCCGCCTGACGCACCGC
>JANMWH010000010.1:0-1532 GCA_031393945.1 Polaromonas sp.
ATGGAAGCCGCAGGCTGCTATGGCCGCAATTGCGCAGACGATGTGGCGGCTGATGCCGCGCTGCTGTCCCGTGCCGTGGGCGCACCGGTTCGGGTGCAGCTCACGCGTGAGCAAGAAAGCGCGTGGGAGCCCAAGGGCGCGGCGCAGCTGATGCAGGTCAACGGCGGTTTGAATGCCGATGGCACCGTTGCTGCGTACGACTTTCAAACCTCCTACCCGTCCAACGCATCGCCAACGCTCGCGCTGCTGCTGACCCGCACCATCGAGCCGGTAGTTCAAGCCTTTGAGATGGGTGACCGCACCGCCCGCCCGCCGTATGACTACGCCAACCTGCGCGTGGCCGTTAACGACATGGCGCCGATGGTGCGTGCATCCTGGCTGCGCGGCGTGTCGGCGTTACCCAATTCGTTTGCGCATGAGTCTTACATTGATGAGCTCGCCACCGCTGCGGGCGTGGATCCGGTGGAGTTCAGGCTGCGCTACCTGCAAGACCCACGCGCTGCTGAGCTGCTCAAAGCCACGGCTGACAAAGCCGGATGGCAGCCGCACACCACGCCGAAAAATCAAGCCAGCGAAGGTGAAATTCTGAACGGTCAGGGCGTTGGCTATGCAAGGTACAACCACAGCAAGTGGCCAGGTTTTGGCGCAGCTTGGGCCGCCTGGGTCGCGGATGTCGAAGTCAATCGCCGAACCGGCGAGGTGCATGTACGCCGCGTGGTGGTGGGCCACGACGCAGGCACGCTGATCAACCCTGCTGGCGTGCAGCACCAGATCCACGGCAACGTAGTGCAAACCACCAGCCGTGCGTTGCTGGAGGAAGTCAAGTTCAACCCCAAAACAGGGACAGTCGCTAATCTTGAGTGGGGCAGCTACCCGATTTTGAATTTCCGTGATGTGCCGGTCATCGACATCGTCACCATGCCGCGCCCTGGCGAGCCGCCGCTGGGGGCGGGCGAGTCGTCGTCAGTGCCCGGTACGGCTGCGATTGCCAACGCGATTTTTGATGCAACTGGCGTGCGCTTTCGCCAGCCGCCGTTTACCCCTGAAGTGGTGCTGGCAGGGCTGCAGGGGCTAAATACGAGTGATTTAGGGTATAAAAATGACCTGAAGAGCAATGAATACGGGCGCGAGCAGCTCCTAAATAATGAGCATTTTGAAAAACAACTCCCCACGTCGGCTACCTGGCCGACGGCAAAAAAGCGCGGGCTGCAAGCAGGTGGCGTACTCGCTGGCTTGTTTGGGCTAGCCATTGCGCTGATCGGCTGGCGAAGTGTGATTGCACCTGTGTCGCCGGCCGTTGCCAACATTTATTCCCCCGCCACCATCGAACGTGGCCGCCTTCTGGCCGCACTGGGTAACTGCGTGGGCTGCCACACGGCCACCGACGGCGTACCGAATGCCGGTGGCCGCGCGCTAGACACACCCTTCGGCAAAATCTACAGCACCAACTTAACGCCAGACGTAACGGGTATTGGTCAATGGTCACTGCCAGCATTCCAGCGCGCCATGCGTGAAGGCATTTCGCGCGATGG
>JANMWH010000044.1:0-2531 GCA_031393945.1 Polaromonas sp.
ATTGCCGGGCTGGCGCTGCTCGGCACCATTGGCGCGGGGCTGGCTGCAGCAGTTAAAGACGAGTCACACCGAGAAGCCGCATTGATTACATTTTTAGTCACGCTGTCGGGCGTGGTGATTGCAGGCATTGGCTCGGCCTTCTGGGGTGTGGTGGCCGGCGCGTTGGCGCTGTTTGTACAACAATATGGGCAACGCAGTCCGCACAAATCATAAAAACCGCCATGCAAATTCTTTTCGTTGCTGACCCGCTCGAGTCATTTCAAATTTACAAAGACACAACATTCGCCATGATGCGCGAGCTGCAAAAGCGCGGCCACACGCTAGCTGCGTGCGAGACTAAAGACATTCGCTGGCAGTTGGGTGAAAGCGTGACTGCTTTTGTGCGCGACATCAAATTGACGGGGGCGCCCGATGTCTGGTTTACCGCCGAGCAATCGCACCCCAACGAGCGCCCGCAAGCGCTAAAAGATTTCGGCGCGGTAGTCATGCGCAAAGACCCACCGTTTGACAGCGAATTTTTCTACAGTACCCACCTGCTGGAGCAAGCCGAGCGCGAGGGCGCAAAAGTTTTCAACAAACCACGCGCCCTGCGAGACCACCCCGAAAAGCTCGCCATCATGGAGTTTGAGCAGTTCATTGGCCCCACGCTGGTCACACGTGATGCAAGCGACATCAAGCGCTTTCATGCCCAGCACAAAGACATTATTTTGAAGCCACTCGACGGCATGGGCGGCATGGGCATTTTCAGGGTGAAAGAAGACGGCTTGAACTTGGGCAGCATGATTGAAACACTGAACAAAGGCGGCGCGCAAAGCGTGATGGTGCAAAAGTTTTTGCCCGACATTGTCAAAGGCGACAAACGCATTTTGGTCATCGGCGGCAAGGCGGTCCCGTTCAGTTTGGCGCGTATTCCGCAGGGCACAGAAGTGCGCGGCAATTTGGCGGTGGGCGGTAAAGGGGTAGCGCAGCCCTTGTCCGCACGCGACGCTGAGATTGCTCAGGCGATTGGCCCTGTTCTGGCGGCGCGCGGCTTGCTGCTGGCCGGCATTGACGTGATTGGCGACTGCGTAACCGAGATCAACGTGACCAGCCCGACGTGCTTTCAAGAAATTTTTCAGCAAATTGGGTTTGATGTGGCCGCGATGTTTGCTGACGCGTTAGAGGCGGCTTTGTAAAACTTCGCGGCGTTTGGTTTGTCGGCGCACAGTTGGCCAGCCACTCGATTGCTTGCCTATCCGCTCAATGGGCTGTTAAGGCGCCGCCCACAAATACCTTCAGTTCCCCCGGCGCAAACCGTTGCCAGCGCTCGTTGCTGGTCAATGGTGCGCTGACCACCACCGCCACTTTATCGGTTGCGCGGGTATGGTCGGCAAAATTGATGCTGACGTCTTCATCGCTCAAAGTGGCGTGGGCAAAAGGGTGTTTGCGTTCAACGCAATACAAACCCTGCGCGGTGGTTTGAATAGCCGCATGCGCCCACAGCGCTTGCCCATTGCTGAGTAAAAAGTTAAACGTACCGTGCGGCGCAATATGCGCGGCAAGCTCACGCAGCGTGATGCTCAGCTCCGCCACAGGCGGCAACCCCGCGTGCGATTTGGACAGCTCTTGCATGACCCAGCAAAAAGCCCGCTCGCTGTCGGTGTCCCCTACCGGTTTAAAGCTGGCGTGCAGCTGCGGCGCAAAACCTTTCAAGTCGCCGTTGTGGGCAAATACCCAATAGCGGCCCCACAGTTCCCGCACAAAAGGGTGACAGTTTTCCAGCGCTACCCGGCCTTGCGTAGCCTTGCGGATGTGCGAAATAACGTTGCGGCTTTTAATCGGGTAGCGGCTGATCAGCTCGGCTACCGGCGAAGTGCAGGCGGGCTGGTGGTCAACAAAATGACGCAGGCCTTTGTCGTTGTCTAGATCGTTCTCAGTATTACCTTCACCTTCAAAAAACGCGATGCCCCAGCCGTCAGCGTGGTGGTCAGTCTGGCCGCCGCGCTGGGCAAACCCCCTGAAACTGAACGTGACATCAGTCGGGGCGTTGCAGTTCATGCCCAGCAACTGACACATGCGCTGTGCCCCGCGCTAGCTACGCGGCTCAGACCACAGCTTGCCGCCGGTAGCCCAGTTCTCGCGTTTGATGTCGGTGATGATGATGTCTACGGACTCTGCTGCACCACCCAAAATCTCCACGCTGACGCGAGTAATTTCAGCGACCAGTTTTTTCTTTTGCTCGATGGTTCGGCCTTCCATCATTTCAACGTGGTACGTAGGCATGGTGATCCTTTGGTAGATATGAAGGTGGACTAAATTTTCTCAATGCAATTTAAGCTATAAAGTATATAGCTGCTTGCGCCCGATTTTATTGGGCTACAGGCCGAATTGTTGCCTAAAAAAGCTTACTTACTTCAGCCAGCCCCGTTTTCTGAAGTACCACATCGGCACGACGGCGCTGGCGGCCATCAGCACCAGTGCATACGGGTAGCCCAGCGCCCAGTCGAGTTCGGGCATTAATTTGAAGTTCATTCCATAAACGCTGGCAATCA
>JANMWH010000102.1:0-4309 GCA_031393945.1 Polaromonas sp.
TTTCATCGACGCTAACTTGGCAGACGGCGCAAACGGCACGCTTTCAACCGACATGGTGCCTGCAGGCCGAATAAAGTTCACCAGCAAATACACCATCAAGCTGCTGGCAATAAAGTTAAACATGATGGTGGTGATCACCACGTGGCTGCCCCGATACGCCTGCAGCACCGCAGGCACCGCCGCCCACGCCAGGCCGAACAAAGCCCCTGCAAAAAGCATTAAGGGAATCAACAGCCAGCCCGGCAGCACTGGCCCCAGCCACAACGCCACCAGGCCCGTGCCCAGCCCGCCCATCAATGCCTGGCCTTCAGCGCCAATGTTGAACAGGCCGCCATGAAAAGCTACAGCGACAGCCAACCCGGTAAAAATAAAAGTGGTGGCGTAGTACAACGTGTAGCTAATGCCGCGCGGCGTGCCGAATGCGCCGTTAACCAGCACCGACAGCACATTGACTGGGTTTTGACCCACCGCCGCCACCACCACGCCCGCAGCCAGCAGCGCCACTGCCAGGCAGACGACGGGCAGCAAAACAATGTCGGCCCAACGGGGCAAGGGAGGCGCGGGTGTCATGAATTAAGCGCTTGGATAAAAGCTACATTGCTATTAAATATGAAGCTGCTCGCGCCCGTATCTATTGGCCTACAGGTCATTTTTATGCCCCACCAGTCATTAGTATGCCCAGCCGGTTCTCAGAGCACGCATCAATCGGCAGCTCCCCGGTAATGCGGCCCTGGCACATCACCACCACGCGGTCACTAAGGGCCAGTATTTCGTCAAGCTCGCTCGACAGCACCAGCACCGCGCAGCCTTGCGTACGCAGCGCGCGGAGCTGGCTGTAGATAAATTCAATAGCGCCAATGTCTACCCCGCGCGTCGGCTGGCCCACCAGCAGCACGTGCGGGGTTTGGCCCAGTTCGCGGGCCAGCACCAGTTTTTGCTGGTTGCCGCCAGAAAATTTACTGCTTTGCAGCTGCGCGTTGCGCGGGCGCACGTCGAAGCGTTCCATCATGGCGCGCGTGGCGGCGCGCATGCGCCCGCGCAGCATGCAACCCCAGCGGCTGTAGGCAGGCAAGGCTTCGTAGCCCAGCACGGCGGATTCCCAAGCGTCAAAGTCCATCACCATGGCCCGAGCGTGGCGGTCTTCGGGCACGTGGGCAATTTTCAATAATCGGGCCTCGGTGGGGTGCAGCCAGGCACTGGCTGAAAACGTGTGGCCTTCAATGGACATCTGCCCAGCGCTGGGGGCGCACAGGCCCGACAGCACCTCCAGCAGCTCACTTTGCCCGTTGCCAGACACCCCAGCAATGCCCACAATTTCGCCAGCGCGCAATTGCAAATCAATGCCGTCAAGGCGCAGCACGCCAGCCGAGTCTTTCAGCGAAATATTGGTGGCTTGCAACTTGATGGCCCCCGGCGCTTGCGCTGCACCTTCCGCGCGGCCGGTAGCAACCTTGCGGCCCACCATCGCTTCAACCAGTTGGTCAATAGAGGTATCTGCAATGGCCACGCGCGCTACTGCCTTGCCACCGCGCATCACCGTCACGTCGTCACACAGGCGCATCACTTCTTTGAGCTTGTGGGTGATCAAAATAATCGTTGTGCCCTGGCTGCGCAGCAGCGTTAACACGCCAAACAATTGTTCGGTTTCTTGCGGGGTAAGCACAGCGGTAGGCTCATCCAGAATCAAAATGCGCGCCCCCCGGTACAGCGCTTTCAAAATCTCCAACCGCTGCTGGTCGCCAACCGGAAGCTCCCCCACCGGCACATCGAGTGCTACTTTCAAACCAGTCGATAGCATCAGCGCTTGCAGTCGCTGCCGCACGACGGCGGCTGCTTTGTCTAGCAGCACGTGCGGCTCGGCGCCCAGCATGACGTTTTCAATGGCATTTAGTGTGTCAACCAGCATGAAGTGCTGGTGCACCATGCCGATGCCGTGTGCAATAGCGTCGTGCGCGTTGGCAATGGCTACCCGCTGGCCATTAATAAAAATTTGCCCGCTGTCAGCACGGTAAAAACCGTACAGCACCGACATCAGCGTGCTTTTGCCCGCACCGTTTTCGCCCACAATGCCGTGCACTGTGCCTTGCCGTACGGACAGGTTCACATCAGAGTTAGCCAGCACCGCGCCAAAGCGTTTGCAGATCTCAAGCATCTGCACGGCAAGGCTTGAATCAGGTGCGGGTGAGGGTGAGGTGGCCGATGCTGACGCGGCTTGGTTGGTCAGCATGTAGTGACCTTGCTCCCTCCCCTTTCGGGGGAGGGCTGGGGTGGGGGCAAGTGCAGAAACACTGTCGGTATCGTGCATGCCCCCATCCCAACCTTCCCCCAGCGGGGGAAGGGGCAGGAGGGCCCATGGCTCAAAAATTAAAACTTGCAGGCGTTATCGGCCATGTAATCTGCAACCTTAATTTTGCCGCTGATGATGTCGGCTTGTGCGGCTTCGACCTTTTTCTTCATGTCTGCCGTCACGAGTTTTTCGTTGTTGGCATCCATCGCAAAACCGACGCCGCTTTCTTTCAGGCCCAGCACCGACATACCCGGTTTGAAATTATTGGCAGCGTTAAACACGGCCACGTCAACCCGCTTGAGCATTGAAGTCAGCATGGTGCCGGGTTGCAGGTGGTTTTGGTTGCTGTCTACACCAACGGCCAGCTTGCCGCTGTCTTTGGCTGCCTGGTACACGCCCATGCCGGTTCCGCCAGCCGCAGCAAACACTACGTCTGCACCTTTTGAAAACTGTGCCTTGGCCAGCTCGCCGCCGCGTGCCGGGTCGTTCCAGGCAGCGCCTGTTGTGCCGGTCATGTTGGCAAACACTTCTACTTTTGGGTTGGCAAATTTGGCACCTTGCTCGTAGCCGCACTGAAAGCGGCGAATCAGCGGAATGTCCATACCGCCTACGAACCCGACTTTTGCAGTTTTACTGGCCATGGCGGCCATCACGCCGACCAAAAAGCTGCCTTCTTGTTCTTTAAACACGGTCGACTGCACGTTAGGCAAATTCACCACCATGTCGATGATGGCGAATTGCAATTTCGGGAAGTCTTTAGCTACTTTCTCAAGCGCTGAAGCCTGACCAAAACCCATCGCAATAATCGGGCTGGCGTTGCGCTCAGCCATGCGGCGAATCGCTTGCTCGCGCTGTGATTCGTTGGTGATTTCAAACTCAAGATAGGGCTTGCCCGACTCTTTTTTCCAGCGCTCAATGCCGTTGTAACCCGCTTCGTTAAACGACTTGTCAAACTTGCCGCCCATATCATAAACGATGGCTGGCTGAGCCAGGCAGGCAGCGCTGGTGAGCAGCGCGCCAGCCGCTACCGCTGCAATCGCCATGAAGCGGGCCAGCGTGGTTGGAGCAGTTTTCATGTTGAATCCTTTGCGTTGAAAAATAAGACGATAGTTAAAAACCAGAACCTTGAAATACAGACCGTGAAAAATCGGATCTTAAATGCAAACACCGCCTAATTTGCCCTAATTAGCCCTATCCGACATCAGGGCAAACGCGCCATTGCCTGATTAAGTAACAAATAAAAACCGTCGGCATCTACACTGCGCATAGACAGTGCATTTGGCTTGCGCCCGCTAAAGCGCCACCAATCGGCTACTGTCATGCCCATCGTTAGCTCGCTGTTAGTTTCAACTTCACATTGATCACGCGGCCGCTGAACAGCAACGGCGGCAAGAGATATGCCACCACGCAAGGGTCGTGCAGCGGCCGCGCTTTGGTGCCGTATTTTCAACATCAAAACGCTCAAAAAATGCCAGCATGTCGGCCACCGCTGCAGCGCAGCGTGTGCCCGTCGCCCTCATGGCTGCGATTCTGGCTTGCGTGGCCAGCACTTGGTGGGTGACGTCAAGCGGCATCATGACGCGCGTGGTTAGCTGCAAAGGCACATTGCCAGCCACAGCAGTGATGCCCAACACGTTCAGCTCTGGCGAGGCAAGCGCCAGCAAAATCGCCACTGCATCGTCTTGCCCAGGATCAGTGTCAATGATGATGTTGCGCGGTGACTTTGGTGAAGAAAAGGCTGGCGTCAGGTAGAAAGTTTGCTATATATACGAGAGCTGCTCGCACCCGTATTTATTGGGTAAAACACTTAAAATAGCAGTAAAAAGACCTTCAAATCGGGCTAAAGCCACGCCAAGCCGGGTTTGGCTCATTTGGCATTTGAATCCAGTTGCTGGCCGGGTAACGGGCTTGCCCGCTGACTGCGTGCAGCGTGTACGCATGGCGTGACTGTGCTGAGCGGTTGGCTTTTGACAAGTGCGCGAACAGGCCGTTGAACACAATTAATGTGCCTTGCTTGACCTC
>JANMWH010000135.1:0-13565 GCA_031393945.1 Polaromonas sp.
CCGAACAGCACCAGTTGCGCGTCTTTCCACAACGGTCGCAACTCAATAAACAATCGTTGCCAATTGCAATCAAGCAGCGCGTCCCACAGCGGTTCGGGTGCCATTAAAAACGCAGCGTTTTCGTCAAACAGGGTTAGTGCATCACGCACCGCGCCGCGAGTTTGTTGCACGCCGTTGGTAGCCAGTTGCTCGGCTTGCAATTGGTTAAGCTTTTTCTTGGTTTGCGGAAAGGTTAACCAACACAAGCCATTAAAAAAGTCATGCAGGTTGTCGCGTGTGGGTACGGTTTGCGTGTCGAATATAAATTGTTCGTAGGCTTGGCCGGCGGGCAATTGGGACTGCGAGACGAATCGAACAGGAGAGCCTGCTACCGAATTCAGCGCTTGGGCAACCGCGCTGCCTGTGAAGTCAAGGGCAGTGGCTTGGTAAGGTGCAAGCCACCGCGCGCTCCAATCAATCACACCATGCGCCAAGCCAGGCTTTCCCCGCTGCGCAGCGGCTTGAGCTGGCCCTGCCCGAACGCGAAACTCTCGGGCGGCGTCCAGCTTTCTTTTCTAAGTGTGACCGTGCCGGTGTTGCGCGGCAAGCCGTAAAAATCTGCACCATTGAAGCTGGCGAACGACTCAAGCTTGTGCAGCGCGCCCGCTGCTTCAAACGCCTCGGCGTACAGCTCCATCGCGGCGTGGGCGGTGTAGCAGCCTGCGCAGCCGCTGGCGTGTTCTTTCAGGCTGGCTGGGTGCGGCGCGCTGTCTGTGCCCAAGAAAAATCGGGTGTTGTCGCTGGTGGCGGCTTCAATCAGTGCCAGGCGGTGCGTTTCACGTTTGAGCACGGGCAGGCAGTAGTAGTGCGGGCACATGCCACCGGTGAACATGGCGTTGCGGTTGTACAGCAGGTGATGCGCTGTGACAGTGGCTGCGGTGAAGCGATCTGCATCACGCACATAGTGCGCAGCCTCTTTGGTGGTGATGTGCTCGAACACGATTTTTAGGTCGGGAAAATCGCGGCGCAGCGGTATAAGTTGGGTGTCAATAAACACGGCTTCACGGTCAAACAAATCAATATCGGGCGAGGTGACTTCGCCGTGCACCAGCAGAAGCAAGCCTTCTTTTTGCATCGCCTCTAAAGTTTTGTAGGTTTTGCGCAAGTCGGTCACGCCTGCATCGCTGTTGGTGGTGGCGCCTGCGGGGTACAGCTTGGCAGCAACCACACCGGCGTCTTTGGCGCGTTTGATTTCGTCTGGCGGCAAGTTGTCGGTCATGTACAGCGTCATCAACGGCTCAAACTTTATGCCGGCGGGCACGGCTGCTTGAATGCGCTTTTTGTACGCCAGCGCCTGCGCCGCAGTGGTGACGGGCGGGCGCAAATTGGGCATGATGACGGCGCGGGCGAATTGCGCGGCAGTGTGCGGCACCACCGTGTGCAGCGCGTCGCCGTCACGCAGGTGCAGGTGCCAGTCGTCGGGGCGGGTAATTGTCAGGGTGGTAATAGGGGTCGAGGGCGGCGATGCAGTCATAGGTCAAATTGTCGCACCGACCGGGCGTAAAAAAGCCCGCTAGCGGCGGGCTTTTTAAGCAGACCGAAAGAAGATCAATGCGCCAAAATTTTGTTCAAGAAATCTTTGGTACGCGGTTGGCGGTTTTCTGGGTGCATGAAGAACTCATTGGTTGAGCAGTCTTCCAGAATTTTGCCGCCCACGTCCATGAAGATGACGCGGCTGCCGACTTTTTTGGCAAAGCCCATTTCGTGTGTCACCACCATCATGGTCATGCCTTCTTTGGCCAGATCCATCATGCAGTCGAGCACCTCACCGACCATTTCAGGGTCAAGCGCAGAGGTGGGTTCGTCAAACAACATGGCAATCGGGTCCATGCTGAGCGCACGCGCAATGGCGACGCGTTGCTGTTGACCGCCTGACAACTGGCCAGGAAACTTGTCTTTGTGCAGCATCAGGCCCACGCGCTCGAGGTACTTCAGGCCATGTGCTTTGGCTTCTTCAGGCTTGCGGCCCAGCACCTTCATTTGCGCCAGAGTCAAATTCTCCGTCACGCTAAGGTGCGGGAACAGCTCAAAGTTTTGAAACACCATGCCGACCCGGCTGCGCAGCTTGGGCAAATCAGTTTTAGGGTCATGTACCGCTTGGCCATCCACAAAAATCTGACCTTTTTGGAAGGGCTCTAGCGCGTTGATGGTTTTAATCAGCGTGGACTTGCCGGAGCCTGACGGCCCGCAGACCACCACTACTTCGCCCTTCTTGATGCTGGTGGTGCAGCCGTTGAGTACCTGCACAGTGCCGTACCACTTGGACACTTCTTTCATTTCAATCATTGCCATATTCTTCTCCAGTACTTGTTCATTGAGCGGTTAAGTTCGCGCGCAGACTTAACGAATAATCGCGATTTTGGTTTGCAGGCGCTTGACCATGTAAGACAGGCCAAAACACATGATGAAATACACCACTGCGGCTAGCAAATAGGCCTCTTCGGTGCGGCCATAAATTTTGCCGGCGGTGGTGAAACCTTTAAGCAAGTCGTAAGCGCCAATGGCATAAACCAACGACGTGTCTTGAAAAAGAATAATCGTTTGCGTCAGCAAAATAGGCACCATGTTTCTGAAGGCCTGCGGCAACACAATCAACTTCATGTTTTGCGCGTACGTCATGCCCAATGCGCGGCCAGCATTGACCTGCCCACGCGAAATTGACTGAATACCGGCTCGCATAATTTCACTGAAATAAGCCGCCTCAAACGCCACAAAAGTAATGATGGCAGAAATTTCAGCGCGGTTGTTTGCGCCCCCCGGAATCAACGCATAAAACCCAGCCGGTACCAGCAGAAAAAACCACAAGATCACCATGACCAGCGGCACTGAGCGCATACCGTTGACGTAAATAGTGGCCGGTGTGGCTAGCCAAGCTTTGCCTGACAAACGCATTAACGCCAAAATAGTGCCGAGAATAATGCCGCCAATGGTGGCAATAATAGTTAACTGAATACTGAACCAGAAACCTTTAACGACGAACTTGGAGATGATCTCCCAGTTCAAAAAACTCATGTCTAAGCCGAGCATATTAATGTCCTCCGCCCGGCGCGCCAGCCATCACGAAGCCGGGGATTTGCGCCTTCTTTTCAATCAACGCAAAAATGCGGTTCACAGCAAACGCTGAAATGGCGTACAGCACCGTTACAGCCAGGTAAATTTCAATGCCGCGCGAGGTTTCTTCTTGCGCCTGCATGGCGAACATCGTCAGCTCGGCAATCGACACCGCAAATGCCACTGAAGAGTTTTTCAGCAGGTTCATCGACTCGCTGGTCAGCGGCGGAATAATCATCCGCAGCGCCATCGGCAAAATAACGTAGCGGTAAGTTTGCGCAGTGGTAAACCCCATGGCCATGCCGGCGTAGCGCTGGCCGCGCGGCAAGGCTTGCACGCCCGCCCTGACCTGCTCTGCAATACGCGCTGAAGTAAAAAAGCCCAGCGCAAACACCACCAGTACAAAGCCGGGCACGTTCTTCATGGGCGGAAATATTTTGGGTACGACGAAATACCAGATAAAAATTTGCACCAGCAGGGGAATGTTGCGAAACAACTCTACCCACGCGTTGGCGACTTTGGTCAGCAGCGGGCTGTTGGGCAGCGTACGCAGGGTGCCAAAAAGCAGGCCGACGACTATCGCCACCACCCACGACGCGCCAGCCACAGCAAGTGTCCAGCCCCACGCATCAAACATCCACTGCAGATAAGTTCTGCCGCTACCGTCGTCGTTTAAAAATACTTTCCAGTCCCAATTCATAACATCCCCTGCTTGTTATTGTTCGTCGCAGTCCGCCGATTCGCATTGACTAGGCGTTTGGCAGAACATACCACGCCATAAACAACAAACCCCGCAACTTGATGCCAAGAGCGGGGCTTAAAGTTGTCAAACGTTTTTGCTCAGCTGATTTACTTCTGCGCGTAGTCTTCAGCTGGTTTGTCGTTCGGTTTGTCCCAAGCGGCTTTGGTCCCAGCGCTCAGGGCCAAGCCGACTTTTGCGTCCTTTGGAGGAATTGGCGATAAAAACCACTTCGTCCAGAGCTTGGTCATCTCTCCCGACTTGATCATGCCTTTCACAGTGTCATCGGCAAGACGCTTGAGCAGAGGGTCGTCCTTGCGGATCATGATGGCGATGGGCTCAACACTGAGCGGCTCTCCGACCAATTTGAAGTCGGCCGGATTTTTTGAGGTGGCGATGTTGCCAGCAAGAATGGAGCCGTCCATGACGAATGCGTCAGCGCGGCCTGACTCCAGCAGCAAAAAGCTGTCAGAGTGGTCTTTACCGAAAATTTCCTTGAATTCAACACCAGTAGCGCGCTTGTTTTTGCGCAGCGTTTGCACAGATGTAGTGCCGGTGGTGGTGGCGATGGTCTTGCCGTTCAGATCGGGAATCGACTTGATGCCGGAATTGGCTTTCACTGCGATGCGCACCTCCTCAACGTAGGTGGTGACCACGAAAGCCACGTCTTTTTGGCGAGTAGCGTTGTTGGTGGTTGTGCCGCACTCGATGTCGACAGTTCCGTTTTGCACCAGCGGAATGCGGTTTTGCGAGGTAACCGGCTGGAATTTAATTTCCAGCTTGCGGCCTGCCGCTTTCTCCAGATTCGCAATGATTTTCTGGCAGATCTCGACGTGGTAACCAGCGTATTTGCCTTCACCAAGCGTGTACGACATGGGCACGGATGATTCCCGCACACCCATGGTGACGACGCCCGAGGCTTTTGTTTTGTCAAGGGTGTCAGCAAAGCCACTGCCCGCTGCTAGCAAAGAAAGGGACAACACGGCAAGTTTGAGTTTCATGAGTTTCCTGTAGATAAAAGTAACGAAAAATTCTATTCAACATTCTAAAGAGCTTGACCCCGCGCTAGCCCATAGGTTTACCCCAGCTAAAGTCGAAGTTTCCCCGCGCCGCCAGCCTGCTGCCCAGCGGTGCGCCAGTCCATAACGTGAAGCGATTGCGGCGGTTGACGATCTAAACCCTGAACCATTGACCAAACCTTGCTCCCCGGCTTGGTGCGCAACAGTCATTTGCACAACAACGCTGCTTAAACGCCAGCCAACCGCCAGGGGCTGTAGCTTAGTAAGCAGGCTTTGTGCCAGATTTTGGGGTGCGGCAACCGTTTGAATGCTTCCACATCAAAACGTACTGAACTGTAATTTGCGCCGTTTTAAAACGCCAATGCCAGTTACAAAACGCGTTATGCAATTTATTTATAACGGCTTAGGGTTGCTACTTAGACGCGCTTTTTGCGTCTGGCCGCGCAGGCGACTGCGCTTGCAAATATGTCCACAGCGCCTGCGCCGCGCTTTTTGTTGCCAGGCTGGTGGTGGCTTCACGGTTAGCTGGGCGCTCACGGTAAACGCGAATGTCCATCGTCATGTCTAACGCATTGCTGAGCTTGTCAGCGGCGGGCACCAGCTTTTTGGCGCGCAGCTCTTTTTTAACTGCGCTGAACGGTAAAAACGCAATGCCGTGGCCTTCAAGCGCCATGGCTTTCAGCCCTTCTGCCATGTCAGTTTCGTACACCCGGTCTAAATGAATCGCCGTGCTGGACTGCTTCAAAATCAAGTCCACCACCCTGCCCAGGTAAGCACCCGGCGCGTAGCCCAAATACGGCAGCGGCTGCCCGGCACGGCCCGGCAGTTTGTACAGGGGCTCGCCGTCAGCGTTGGGTTTTACGTAGGGCGACAGCACCTCTTGCCCCAGCGTCACCATTTCATAACGGTTAGGGTCGAGCTGAAACGGCTGCGAGTCGTGGTGGTAGGCAATCAATAAATCGCAACTGCCCTCAACCAGGCGCAGCACGGCGTCGTGCACGTTCAGGGCAATCAGGCGGCTCTTGATTGGCCCAAACTTTTCACGCAAGCTGCTGACCCAAGCCGGGAAAAATGTAAAAGCCAACGTGTGCGGCACAGCAAACTCAATCACGTCTTGCCCCGCCGAGGTGTGGCCGCGCAGCATGGCGCGGGTGGACTGCAGGCCCTGCAGCATTTCAAGCGACTGGCTGTAAAGCGTTTCACCCGCCGGTGTAAGCCGCGTTGGGTACGAGCTGCGGTCGACCAAGTCAGTACCCGCCCAAGCCTCGAGCGCCTGAATGCGCCGCGAAAACGCCGGCTGCGTAACGTGGCGCAGCGTGGCCGAGCGGCTGAAGCTGCGGGTTTCAGCCAAGCTGACGAAATCTTCAAGCCATTTGGTTTCCATAACCAGATTATGTAAGCTTGGCCGAACAGGGCTGCTACGGGGATTCCCATAGGCACCTTGAGCGCTATTGTTTCAGGAGCTTTTCACGCCCGTATTATATGGACTACAAGCCAATTCGGTAGTGAAAAACCAGCAGATTTCATGCAGCCGGAGTGTTGTCGGACCTTTTTCAGCTTTCCAATCGCGCCGCCGCCAATTTGCGTCTTTATACCGACGCTTCACCTAGCGCCATGATGTGGCGCATCAAGTCTGCCTGTCGGTTAACGTTGACTCTAGCGTAAACCTCTTTCACGTGGGTGGCGACGGTGTTGCTAGAAACGCACAGATCGCGCGCGATTTCTTTATAACTGTTGCCGCGGCCAAGCGCAATCGCCACGCGCGCTTGGCTGCGGGTAAGGCCATACAAATCCGCGACACGCTCTGTCGTGGGCATTTGCACGGCGTCTGGATCAGTGATGAAAACGACCATGCGTGCCCCCTTCGCGCCAACGCTTGAAAAGGAGGCGGGAAGAAGCGCTGCCTGCAAGGCGTAAAACTTGCCGGGCTCGGTTCGCGTTTGAAGGAAAGCACTGGAAAAGTGTTCAATGGGCTGACCGGTCAGGGCGATGGTTGACAGCTGATTCGCTATCCAGTCTTTAAGACTATCTGAGGGCTGCCCATTGCTATTGGCGCGACTCATTCCTGCCAGGCTATTTTGCGGGTCGAGTAACAGACCATCCCCCCGCGACAAAGCACTGCGGGCGCTTGGGTTCATGTGCAATATGCTCCCGGTTTCATCCAGCAGGCACGCGCCAAAATTCAGGCGGTCAAAAGCTGCTAACAACGAAGAATTTTGCACACGCAATGCATCGAGGTGATGCAGTAAACCCAAGGCGCGTGAAAGGTGGGGGACCAACAGCCGAAACCAGGCCACTTCGGCGGGGCTGAAGGTGGGCGAGTCAAAAGGTCTATAAACGGACAGGCAGGTCGTTGGAAGCCCGGGCGCGCCGCCCAGCAGCAATCCCGCACATACACGGCCAATGTTCATGGTGGTGAGAAATTCACGATAAAAAACAGATTGCGCCAGCACATCGCGCGGCACGAGCTGTTCGTCCACCAACACCTCGCCTTCTTGCCAAAGGCCTTTTTCAGAAGCGCTTTGTGACCAAACGTCGTGGTCAATGTATTTCGTGCCCCAAAGAAGTACGTGCGACTCATCCATCTGCCATGGGAAAACAAAACCGCCCTCTTGGGGCCGCGCGTAGGGCGTGAACAAACAACCGCAGTGGGCGTTGAGCGACTGCGCAATGGCGCCTACGACGCCAGACCAGTTTTGAGGCTCAGTAACTGCCTCGTAAATCTGGTGTGCCAAGGCTGAAAAGTCCTCAGCACTGCGGCCGCTGTCAGCCAGCATTTGCAGATTTGATTCGCTTATCTTGATAGCGGCGTTCATGCTTAAGAAAAATGCCAGGATTGCGGCACGAATTAATACTGGGTCGGGCAATGTTACAGCGTTGCAACATTCTAAAAGCCGTTGAACTTACTCGGCGCTTTGCTGCAAAGTCCACATGCGGGCGTACTTCCCATCCATCGCCAGCAGCTCGGCATGCGTTCCGCGCTCGGCAATTTGGCCAGCGTCCATGACCAAAATTTCGTGCGCGTCTACCACCGTAGACAAGCGGTGGGCAATGACCAGTGTGGTTTTGTTTTGTGCGGCGCTTTTTAGCTCGCCTTGAATGGCGCGCTCGTTGGCTGAGTCAAGCGCCGACGTGGCTTCGTCAAAAATCATCACGGGCGGGTTTTTGAGCAGTGTGCGGGCAATCGCTACCCGCTGCTTTTCGCCGCCTGACAACTTTAAGCCGCGCTCGCCGACCATGGTGTTGTAGCCCAGCGGCGTGTGGCTGATGAAGTCGTGAATATGCGCGGCTTTGGCCGCCTCTTCCACCTGCTGCCTTGACGCGCCAGGCTGGCCGTACGCGATGTTGTATTCGACCGTGTCGTTGAACAGTACGGTGTCTTGCGGCACGATGCCAATGGCCCGCCGCACGCTGGCCTGAGTGACGTGTTTGATGTCTTGCCCGGCGATGGTGATGCTGCCTTGTTGAATGTCATAAAACCTGAACAGCAGCCTTGCGAGTGTCGACTTGCCTGCGCCAGATGAGCCGACGACGGCGACGGTTTTACCGGAGGGGATTTCAAAACTGATGTTTTTCAGGATGGGGCGGGCGGGGTCGTAGGCGAAGCTTACGTTTTGGAATTTGACGGTGGCGTCGACTTGGGCATTGGCTGAATGCGCAGACCCCTCACCCCTGCCCTCTCCCGCCAGCGGGAGAGGGAGTAAGCCATTTTTCTCTCCTGAATCCGCATTTGCTCCCTCGCCCGCTTGGGGAGAGGGTTGGGGTGAGGGGCTGGCGGAACGAAAGACCAGCGGCAGCGCACCGGGCTCATCGGCAATCTCACGCTCTTTTTCCATCAGCGTGAACATCTTGTCCAGGTCGGTCAGGCTTTGCTTGATCTCGCGGTAAATCACGCCTAAAAATCCCAACGGTATGTAAAGCTGAATCATGAAGGCGTTGACCATGACTAGGTCGCCCAGCGTCATGCGGCCATCAACCACGCCTTGTGTGGCGCGCCAGAGCATGGCCACCAGCCCGACCGCAATGATGAGCTGCTGGCCGCTGTTGAGCAGGCTCAACGTGCGCTGGCTTTTAATCGCGGCCTTGCGGTACTTGGCCAGGTTGTCGTCATAGCGAGTGGCTTCAAAATTTTCGTTGTTGAAATATTTGACTGTCTCGTAATTCAGCAGCGAGTCAATTGCGCGGCTGTGGGCGGACGAGTCCAGCTCGTTCATTTCTTTTCTGAACTGGGTACGCCACTCGGTCACGGTCACAGTGAAGGTGATGTAGCAAGCCAAAGCGGCCAGCGTTATCCAGGCAAACCACACGTCAAACTTCACCGCCAAAATACTCAGCACCAGCGTGACTTCAATCAACGTGGGAATGATGCTGTACAGCGAATACGAGATGAGTGAATGCACGCCGCGTGTGCCGCGCTCAATGTCGCGCGTCATGCCGCCGGTTTGGCGCTCTAGGTGAAACCGCAGGCTAAGTGCGTGCAAATGCCTGAACACTTGCAGCGAAATTTTGCGCGACGCGCCCTCAGTGGCCTTTGAAAACACCAACTCGCGCAGCTCGGTAAACAGCGAGGTCGACAACCTGAGCAAGCCATAGCCAAGCAGCAAAGCAGCAGGCACCACCAGCAGCGCTTGTGCGTCGCCCGGCTTGATGTTCATGGTGTCAACCAAGTTTTTAAGCAGCAGCGGCACGCCGACGTTGCCCAGCTTGGCACACAGCATGAAGGTGAGTGCCGCCAGCACGCGCCATTTGTAGTCCCACAGGTAAGGAAACAGGCGTTTTAGGGTGTCCCAATCTGAGCGGGGTGGCACGGCAATAGCAGGTGCGGTGGAGGCCAGAACAGGTGGGGCAGCAGAATCAGGAGCCATGGAACGCATAAAACACAAACCTTCAGGGACAATCGTGGGTAGACATTACTATTTACACAGATTGTGCCCATGACCCTTCATACAAGTGCCAAGCTCAGCAATTCGCCTACTGGCGAGCCAGTTCATCTGCCGACTGACAAAGAACTGGTGCTGAAAGTCATCACCATGCCGGCTGACAGCAACGTCAACGGCGACATTTTTGGTGGCTGGGTCATGGCGCAAGTTGACTTGGCCGGGTCTGTGATTCCAGCGCGCATGGCCGCTGGGCGAATCGCCACCGTGGCGGTGAATCAATTTATTTTCAAGCAGCCGGTGAAGGTGGGCGACTTACTGAGCTTTTACGCCGAGGTGGAGCGGGTCGGCAACACGTCCATCACGGTGAAGGTCGAGGTGTATGCGCAGCGCATGCGCCAGCCGGAGCCGATTATCAAAGTGACCGAGGCCAACTTGACTTATGTGGCGATTGACGACTTTGGCAAGCCGCGCAAAATCGAAATCACCTGAAACGATCAGGACACGATGTAAGCTGCCGCGCCAGTAGACAGCAACTTGCCGTCAGCGCCCAAGAATTCCATGCGCGTGCTGGCCACGCGGGAGCCCAGGCGCATTACCTCGGCGCGCAGTTCAAACACTTCGCCGATGCCCGGGCGCAGATAGTCAACCCGCAAGTCAATAGTGCCGAGCTTTAAAAACCGTAGCAAGCGCTGCGCGGGCGGCTCGTCCATGTGCCGCGCGCCAATCGCCACCATCACAGCCAGGCCACCCATTGCATCAAGCCCGGCACTGATGGCGCCGCCGTGAATGCGGTTGTGTGCAAAGTGGCCAATCAACTCGGGCCGCATGGCCATGGTGGCGATAACGCGCCCTTGCGCGAACGACGTGATCTTTAGCCCCAGTGTTTTGTTGAAAACTATTTTTTCTTCAAACAGCTCTTTCAGGCCTTGGGTGAATTCGGGTTCAAATGTGGGTGCGGAATCAGGATCGGTTGCAGCTTTTTTCATGCTGTTGATTGTCGCCCTTCCCCTAAAGACTGCCAAGAAGACCAAGTTAAGCTAAAACACGCAAGGCCGCACATGACAAATACACCACACCACCTGCACGTCGCTATCGTCACTGGCGGCGCGCGCGGCATCGGCCTGGCCATTGGGCAATGGTTCTTGAACAACGGCTACCGCATCGCCTTGCTTGATATTGACGAAGCCACGCTGGCGACCACTGCAGCGGCTCTGGCCAGCTCTGAGAACGTGCTGTGCTTGCCGTGCGACGTGTCGAACGAAGGCGACGTGAACGCCGTAATGGCGCAAGTCAACGCCAAGTTTGGCCGCATCGACGCGCTGGTCAATAACGCCGGTATCGCCGTTTTCAAATCGATTGGCGAAACAACTTTTGCTGAATGGCGCTCGGTGTTGTCGGTGAATTTGGATGGCTCGTTTTTATGTACGCAGGCCTGCGTGCCGTACATGCTGAAGAACGCGGCCCAGGCGAACGGCACACGCGGGGCAGTGGTCAACATTGCTTCAATATCCGGCCTGCGCGCCAGCACGCTGCGGGTGGCCTACGGCACCAGCAAGGCCGCCATCATTGCGCTGACCAAGCAGCAAGCCGTTGAGCTGGGCAATGCAGGCATTCGCTGCAATGTGATTGCGCCTGGCCCTGTCGACACTGAGATGTCAAAGCTGGTGCACAGCGTGGCGATACGCTCGGACTACTACGATGCGATTCCGCTGAACCGCTACGGCACTGTCGATGAAATTGCGTCAGTCGCCGGATTTTTGTGCAGCGCTGGCGCCAGCTATGTGAACGGCCAGGTGCTGGCGGTCGATGGTGGGTTTGATGCGTCGGGTGTGGGCTTGCCGACGCTGCGTAAATCTGCAGTTTGATTTTTATGCTACTTTATATATAGCCGCTAGCGCCCGAATTTATTGGGCTACAGGCAATTTTTATACTGGAAGTTGCCTAAAAACACCTGAAAATCCTATAAATCAACCGTTTGCTTGCCCTTGATGCGATGCGACCGCCCGCGAAACACGGCAATGCAATCTGCGTTTTGGTTGTACACCATCACGTCATACACGCCGGTGCGGGCTTGCAGGCTCACTTCAATCGCGCGCGCAGTTAGCACGTCGCCTTCAAAAGCCGGGGCGACAAAATCCACGCTTAAACCCGCAGCCACCGTCAGCTCGTTGTAGGAGTTACAGGCAAACGCAAAAGCAGAATCGGCCAGCGTGGTGATGACGCCGCCGTGGCACGTGTTGTGGCCGTTTAGCATGTCGGGGCGCACAGTCATATCAATGTGCGCAGCTCCAGGGCTGATGTGAGTCAGGCGCATGCCGAGCGCACGAGACGCATTGTCTTGGGCCATCATGCCAACGCCAACCGCGTTGGCGATTTCCTGTGCGGTCATGCTGCACCCCGCTTGTCGATCACGCGGCGCGACTTGCCGGTTTGCGTGCGCTCAATGGCGCCGGGCTGCAACACGCTGACTTTGGCGCTGATGCCGATGAGGTTTTTTATACGCGATTCCAACGCGGCCTTGATGCTGCTAATGTCACTTGGCAGCAGGTGCGCAGCGGAATTTTGCAACTCAGTTAGCACTTCCACTTCATCAAGATGCCCGCTTCGCGTGACGAGTACCTGATACAAAGCCGTCAGCTCCGGGTGGGCCAGCACCAACTCTTCAATTTGCGTGGGGAAAACGTTCACGCCGCGAATGATCAGCATGTCGTCAGACCGGCCAACGATTTTGCCCATGCGCCTGAAGGCGCGCGCGGTCGGCGGCAAGAGCCGCGTCAAATCCCGAGTGCGGTAGCGAATGATCGGAAACGCCTCTTTCGTAAGCGACGTAAACACCAGCTCGCCCTCTTCTCCATCGGCCACCAGCTCGCCCGTATCGGGGTTGATGATTTCTGGGTAAAAGTGGTCTTCCCAAATCACCGGGCCGTCTTTGGATTCAATGCATTCGCTTGCCACGCCGGGGCCCATCACTTCAGACAGGCCATAAATGTCTACCGCGTCCATATGGGCGGCAGCTTCAATGTCGCGCCGCATGGCGTTAGTCCACGGCTCTGCGCCGAAAATGCCGATTTCCAACGACGACTTTTTAACGTCTAGCCCCAGCCGCGCATATTCTTCAATGATCACCTGCATGTAAGACGGCGTGACCATGATGATGCGCGGCCTGAAGTCTTCGATCAGCTGCACCTGCTTTTCAGTTTGCCCGCCCGACATGGGGATGACGGTGCAGCCCAGGCGCTCGGCACCGTAGTGCGCGCCCAGCCCGCCCGTGAACAACCCGTAGCCGTACGAGATATGCACCATGTCGCCCGCACGCCCTCCGGCTGCGCGAATGGAGCGCGCGACCAGGTCAGCCCAGTTGCTGATGTCATTGGCGGTGTAACCCACTACCGTCGGTTTTCCCGTGGTGCCCGACGAAGCATGGATGCGCATGACTTGCGATGACGGCACGGCGAACATGCCAAACGGGTAGTTGGCGCGCAGGTCTTTTTTGGTAGTGAAGGGGAATTTGGCCAAGTCACTGAGCGTTTTAAAGTCGCTGGGGTGAACTCCAGCGGCATCAAACGCTTGGCGATAGTGGGCTACGTTTTGGTAGACGTTATTTAGCGTAGCTTGAAGGCGCTTGATTTGCAGCGCGGTGATCTCGTCTCGGCTGGCAGTCTCAATCGCATCAAGCAAGTCGGTGGGCGTGGTGTGTACTGGCATAGGCGATTGGTAAAACTAGCCGCCAACAAAAACAGGCGGGCGTTTGGCGATGAAAGCCTGCACCCCCTCGGCATAGTCGCGGCTATTGCCCAGCTCGCGCTGCATGTCGCGCTCCAGGTCAAGCTGCGAATC
>JANMWH010000145.1:0-2169 GCA_031393945.1 Polaromonas sp.
CTAGCTTGATACTTTTGCTTTTTGCAAGGTTGTTGGGCGTTAAGCCCTGCAGCAGTGCACCACGCCCCGGCCCAATGAGGTGGTACGCCGCTGTGTTTTCGCCGTTTTCAGCTGCCCGCGTTGTGCTGTGCTGTGCGCTGCTGACTACTGCGTTGGCCACAGCGAGTTCGGTTTGCCTGGTGTCGCGGGCAACTTTTTCCATTGCCTGCGTAATTTGCTGGCGCGTGCCTTCGCTGTCGAGGGCAAAGCTTGGCAATTGCCGCAGCACCTGCAGGGCGCTGCTAACCGGCTCAATCAACTCGCTCCAGTCGACCTGGCCTATCAAGCGCAAGCTGTTGATGATGTTGCTGATGGTGAGGTTGGTCGACACTTGCGCCGACTGGCTGCCAGCAATCAGCGCCAGGCCATTGACGCAATGCAGATTGATCCAGTACACCAGCATCGCGTTGGCATCGCTGGGCTGGTCGGGTATGCGCTGCCACAGCTGGGTTAGAAACCCGCGCTCCAGGCCTCTGGCGCGCATGCCTGCCAGCAGCTCGTTTAAATCGTTTTCAGACAGCGATCCTTGCGCGTCCCACACGGCATGAGCTGTTTCGCGCGCCGCCTTGCCTTCTGCAATGTGGTCAGCTACCCGGCGCAAATTTTCAAGCAGTACCACCCGCAGCGTGGTCGGCAGCGCCCACAGCTCGCCCAAGCTAAGCTGGTTAACCTCTTGGTAGGCGTGTAAAAAGGCGGTAAAAAGGGCGGGGTCCAGCACACTGTCGGTGTGTGCCACATAGCCCCACGCGATGCCGTAAACGCGCGGTAAACCTTCTAGTGGTTTATCGGCAAGCTTGGGCAGGTCAGCGTAATAACGGCGCGGCACGCCTTCATGAATTTGCTGAAGCTGCGCTTCGACCAGATGAAAATTGTCTAATAACCATTCAGCCGCTGGCGTAACGTACTGGCCGCTTTGCGAAATGGTGGCAATGTAGTCGTAGGCCTGCCGCAGCGCTGCAATGTTGTCTTTTACCCGAGGGAAAAACGAAAGGCTTTCGCCCCAGCTCTTGCTGGTACGCACGGCTTGAGCCTGCGCCAAGCTGCGGCCGTGCTCTTCAAAGCGTTGCGTGCCGAACAGCTCGGCACGAATCAGCGGCTCTGGCCCGCTTGAATTGCTTGTAAGTATTTCTCTGGCGTAGGCGCTTAAGGTTTCCAGCCGGTCAAGAACAGCGGTTTTCACATTCTCAAACGATGCCAATTAATGCCAGCGCCACCACTGCCACCACAGCCGCCGTCACCATGCGGGTAAAGACGACCGAATGCGCCAGTTCAAGCGCAGCATGCAGACCAAAAAACCGGCTCTTCTTGCTGGCGCAGTGACTCATGTGCGATGCCAGCGCAGCGGTGTCGGTAGACACAAAATCGGCAGTTGGTTTTGCAAATCTCGTCGGGGTGGTCAGTGTCGTCAGCGTGGTCATGGTCTGCTCCAAATGCATCAAGGGCGGCAATTTCACGGCGGGCTGTTTTCTGTACAGATACCGCCCGTTTCGGCCGTGAAATTATCGTAAGCAAATACCCTTGGCTTGCCCATCAGACGCTGCTGCATTTGGTGTAGGACTGGGGCTTGGGGTGCCCAAAACAGGTGTCTGCGCGTAGCCTAAATCGCTATATTTTCAGTAGCTGTTCGCGCCCGAATTGATTGCTTTCACATCACTTTTGGTGCCCAAAACACAGGCTGGATGTCGCTTTGAAACATATCTTCACACAGGTATCGAGCCAATTTGGGCTGGAAGGCCGTTTTTAGGTGTTTTTTAGCGGTGTCTATTGGCTACAGACCAATAAATACGGGCGCAAGCAGCTATTGAATAAATAGCAAATTAAGTACTGGCTATTCTGAGTACAGCCCAACAGCTTTCAAACATTACTTTCGCGACTTCGACTTCAACTTCGCCTTGGAAGCGTCGTACTTTTGCCAGTATCCGAAGTCTTCTTGGTGGACTTCAATGTCTACCTCTTGAAGACGCATCTCCAGCTCGTTGACTCGTGGTGGCAAGCTTTTCTGGACATCAGCGACAGCCTGGTAATAAATACTGGGGTCAATTTCCTCGATGAAAAATGACAGCAGCCCGCCAGCGGTGATGTTGCCAATTCGCTGCTCAAGGTTGTCTGCGAAGTCGCGCTCGATTGACG
>JANMWH010000168.1:0-2072 GCA_031393945.1 Polaromonas sp.
TCCACCCTGCCCGGCCCGCGCCCCGCCGCTGTGCTGCTGCACGGCTGGGGCGGCAACGCCAGCAATTTGCTGCCCGCCGCCATCACGCTGCATGAAGCCGGCTACGCCGTGCTGCTGGTGGAGGCTAGAAACCACGGCCGCAGCGACCACGAAGGCCATTCGTCACTGCCCCGCTTTGCTGAAGATTTAGACAGCGCCATTGACTGGCTGGCCGCGCAACCCGGGGTAGACGCAGGCGCACTGGTGGCCATGGGCCATTCAGTCGGCGCGGCGGCGGCGTTGCTGTCGGCATCACGGCGCAATGACCTGGCCGCCGTCGTCAGCGTGTCCAGCTTTGCCCACCCTGAGCAGTTAATGCAGCGCTGGCTGGCCCAGCGGCGCATACCGTACTGGCCACTGGGCTGGCTGGTCAACCGTTACCTGGAGCGCATCATCGGTGCCCGGTTTGACGACATCGCCCCAGTCAACACCCTCGCCAAAGCCAGCTGCCCCATCTTGCTGGTGCACGGCCTGCAAGACACCACCGTGCCCGTGATGGACGCGCACCGCATCTGGCAAAACCGCAGCACCGCCCAAGCCACGCTGCTGGAATGCAAAGGCACCCACGAATCATTCGACGACCCGCACGCCGTCACGCGGCAGATTTTGAGTTTTCTGGAGCCTGTGGTGCGGATTCGGGTTTAGATGACTGGCTTGGTGGGATTGCTTGTCGCTATTAATTTATGAGCTGATTGCGCCCGTATTTATTGGGCTGAAGGGCTAAATTAGGTGGTATTTTGGCCTTCTCAATGACTTTGCAGCTTTTCCTGCAGCCAAACCTTGATCAGCGACTGGTAAGGCACGTCACGCGAGTTGGCTGCCACCTTCAAGGAGTCCAGCAGATGCTGTGGCAACCGAAGCGAGATCGTCTTGGTCGTCGGCTTCAAATTGGGCAATGCCACCTTGCTGGCCTTTGACCAATCAAGGTGCTCGGTAGAGTCTTTCCCGCTCCCCGTTTCCCAGTAAGCGCGCTCAGATGCCTCGCTGTCGAATGTCGGTACGGGTTGACGAGTCGGTTTAACTGGCTTGGTCATAAATAGCTCGCTCCTTTCGATGCAAATCTCTGGCGGAAATCACCCGAATCAACGTGCCCAATTGGCGCAATGTAAAACTGATGTGCAAGCCGCGCCCGCTGTCTGTCATGCCCAAAGCGTGCAAGCGCCGCTCAAGTTGACTGTGCCCAGCGTCTTCAAGGAGCAAAAGCGGGGAGTTGAAGAAAACTTGCTCCGCCTCCGCCGCAGACACACCATGCTTGTCGTTCTTTCGGGCATTTCCCGCATCCCAATCAAAGCCTGCTACGTTATCAAGATCATCAAAACTCGCCATTTTCGTATATTACCAGCATATACATTTAACTATGAAACACTCCGATTTTTCTCCTACCTCTGACAACCTGCCCCGGCTGCGCGTGAGGAAGAAAGTTGTCAGCCAGCCTGAGTTTGCCGATGCACTGACGCAGCAACTGGGCAAACGCCGCGTCACCATCATGCTGGACGGCGCGGTGGTGCGAGCAAACGAAGCACGCGCTGGCCGGCGCAGCTACCAAACACTGATCGTTGAGGCGCTGCGGCGTGGCTTGCAGGCCAATGCTGCCAAAGACGATTTGCGGGAGGTAGTGAGGCAGGTGGTTCGTTAGGAATTGCGGGCGACTTACCATTGGCTAATGCTACTAAATTAGGAGCTTCTTATGCCCGTATCTATTTATCTTTAAGGGTAAATAAGGGTATATTTGGGTCTTCGAGGAGCCTTAGGCGGTGGATTTGACTCTCGAATTATGTTGATTTGGTAACATTCGGCGAATTCAGGTGTCATTTAGACATCTAGCGCCCTGTTTATGTGCGCAAGCAGCTATTCATTTAGTAGCAAAAATATGAAAATCAAACTTGACTCTGCAAATCCGCAAACTTGGCCAAAGGGTCGAATCAACGAGGCGCGACTGGACGCGACCACTGAAAGCGAGCTGGAAGCGCAGCAATTCAGCGACGACAACACCGCCATGCAAGACGCCGCCAAATACGCACGCCGCGTTCGTC
>JANMWH010000177.1:0-5083 GCA_031393945.1 Polaromonas sp.
GCCAGCGTGATGGGATTTTTATGGCTGTCGACCGTGCCGCCCACCAATGCGGCGGTGGCGCAGATTTTTGGTGTGGCACATTTGTCGATGCTGAGCGGGTTTGTATTTTTCAGCCACCAGATTGGCTCATTTATGGGCGTGTGGTTGGGCGGCGTGTTGTATGACAAAACGGGCAGCTACGACATTGTTTGGTACATCACGATTGCACTCGGTGTGTTTGCCGGGGTGATCAATCTGCCCGTCAAAGAGTCTCCCATCAACCGCGCGCCGCTAGGCCAACCGTTGGTCTAGGGGTAAAGCCATGCAACGCCGAGTCGCTAAAACCGCCATCGTATGGACTGCCATCACGGCCGCGTTGCTAGGCGTATTTGCGATGTACACCAAGCCTGAATTTTTGGTCACACTGGCTGACCAGCTGTGGGCCTGTTTTTAGGCTTCTTTTGGTCAGATTTAAGCATTTTTTAGGCCTATAGCCTAACAAACACGGGCGCGAGCAGCTATGAAAATAATAGTAATTACAGGTGCGTCTGACGGCATTGGTGCAGAGATGGCGCGTCAGCTTGCCAAGCGCCACGGCGCTGGAGTTGCGCTGGTATTGGCGGCGCGCAATGAGGCACGGCTGGCAGAAGTCGCTGGCCAATGCCAGGCTTTTGGCGCGCAAACCTTGGTGCTTCAAACCGATGTGTCGATCGATGCCGCCTGCCGCGCGCTGATAGCGGCAACGGTGGCGAAATACGGTCAAATCGACGCGTTGATCAATAACGCAGGCATGTCTGCCCAGGCACTGTTTGAAGAAGTCAAAGCCGGCGACCTGGCCTGGTATGAGCAACTGATGCGCATCAATTTATGGGGCAGCGTATGGTGCACCCACGCCGCGCTGCCTTACCTCAAACAAAGCCGCGGCAGCATTGTGGCGGTGTCTAGCCTTGCCGGGCTGATTGGCGTGCCTGGGCGCACCGCCTACAGTGCCACCAAATTTGCCATGACTGGCTTTTTTGAAGCGCTGCGGGCCGAGCTAAAAACCGCTGGCGTCAGCGTGACCACTGCCTACCCCGGCGTGGTGGCCACGCAAATTCGCCACAACGGGTTCAATGCGGCGGGCAAAGCGGCAGGCGCCAGCGGCCTGAAAGAGGACAACGCCATGAGCATTGAAGAATGCGCCCAACTCATCTTGCAAGGCATGAACACACGCCAGCGCGAAGTCGTGATGACCGCCAAAGGCAAGCTGGGCCGCTGGCTTAAATTGCTTGCCCCCGCGCGGGTTGAAGCGATGGCGTTGGCGGCGCTTAAAGACGAGGTCAAGCCGTCTTGAAAGACCTCGGCTTGCACGGAACAACGCCGCCATCAGAATGGGTCAAACGCTGGTCGCACTTGGTTAAAGCGCAAGGCAGCGTGCTGGACGTGGCCTGTGGTTATGGTCGCCACGCAAGCTGGTTTTATGGCAAAAATCACACACTAGCCCTTGTAGATCAGGCGCAAGCAGCTATTGATTACATAGCGACAATTATTCCACTTGACGCTGCCAGTGCTCACACCGCCGTGGTGGCCGACATTGAAAATGGCCCCTGGCCGTTTGCGGGCCGTCAGTTCGATGCGGTAGTGGTCACCCACTATTTATGGCGACCGTTAGTGCCAACGCTGCTGGCCAACCTGGCGCCGGGCGGCGTGTTGATTTACGAAACTTTTGCGCAGGGCAATGAGACGGTCGGCAAGCCGTCTCGGGCAGATTTTTTGCTGCGCACAGGCGAGTTGCTTGAAATCTGCAAAAGTCTTCGCGTGGTGGCTTTTGAAGAAGGTTTCGCACTAGATGCAGGCGGGACAAACGCCAGATTCGTGCAGCGCATTACAGCCGTGCGTGAGGCCTTGCAGCCGCTCGAACCCAACGCACCGGCTCGTTATCCACTGGCTTGAATCGCCGTAAAAACAGCGTCCTGACTGAGTAGAATGGTTAACCAGCTTCAGTAAAAGCGCTCGCAAGCAAATTGAACCCATGAACACCATTACCGGCAGCATCGTTGCCCTGGCAACCCCCCTTCACCCAGACGGCAGCGTGGACTACCCCACCCTGCGCAAACTGGTGGACTGGCACGTGGCTGAAGGCACAGATTGCATTGGCGTGGTCGGCACCACGGGCGAGTCACCGACCGTCAATGTTGAAGAGCACTGCGAAATTATTCGCGTGTCGGTCGAGCAAGCCGCCAAGCGGGTACCCATCATGGCCGGCTGCGGCGCAAATTCGACCAAAGAAGCCATCGAGCTCGCCAAATTCGCCAGGCAAGTTGGTGCTGACTGCCAATTGCAAGTCGTGCCGTACTACAACCGCCCTACACAAGAAGGCCAGTACCAGCACTTCAAGGCCATTGCTGAAGCCACGCCAGACCTGCCCTGCATTTTGTACAACGTACCGGGCCGCACCGTAGCCGACATGCTGCACGCCACCGTGTTGCGGCTGGCGCAAATACCCAGCATCGTCGGCATCAAGGAAGCCACCGGCAACCTTGAGCGGGCGCAGTGGCTGATCAAAGAAGTGCCCAAAGGTTTTGCGGTTTATTCGGGCGACGACGCTACCGCTGTGGCGCTGATGCTTTGCGGCGGGCAAGGCAACGTTAGCGTTACGGCCAATATTGCCCCCAAGCTGATGCACGAGCTGTGTGTGGCCGCAGTAGCCGGTGACGCCGCCAAAGCCATGGCTATTCAGCTCAAGCTGCTGCCGCTGCACAAGCATTTGTTTGTTGAAGCCAACCCGATTCCCATCAAGTGGGCCATGGCACGCATGGGCCTGTGCGGCCCCACGCTGCGCTTGCCCATGACGCCGCTTGAAGCCAGCAACGAAAGCACCGTTGAAGGCGCAATGCGCCAATGCGGTTTGATCTGATTTTTAAGGACTATCCTGTGAAACTTTTGCAAAATCGCGCCCGTTATGACCTGGCTGCCCGTTTGGGCGCAGCAACTATTTTGGCCGGGGCGGTGCTGCTGGCCGGGTGTTCGTCTTTAAGCAATTTAATGGCGGGCGACAAAATTGACTACAAGTCCAGCGGTAAAAGTGGCCCATCACTTGAAGTGCCGCCCGATTTGACCCAGCTTAGCCGCGAAACCCGCTACGTTGTGCCCGGCAGTGCCGTTAGCGCCAGCGCTTTTGAGGCTGGCAAGGGCGTAAGAGATTTGCCGGTTGCGGCACTGAGCGTGGGCGATGTGCGCATTGAGCGCGCCGGCAACCAACGCTGGCTGGTGGTGAATCGCCCGGCCGACAAGTTGTGGGGGCCCATGCGCGATTTTTGGCTGGAAAGCGGCTTTTTATTGGCGCTTGACCAGGAAAACCTTGGCATCATGGAAACCGACTACGCAGAAAACCGCGCCAAGTTACCGCAAGACTTCATTCGCGAAACCATCGGCAAGGTTTTTGAAAACTTGTATTCCACCGGCGAACGCGACAAGTTTAGAACCCGGCTGGAACGCAACGCAACGGGTGGCACTGAGATTTACATCAGCCACCGCGGCTTGGTCGAAACCGTGATCAGTTTGTCGGGCACCAAGACCGGTACCGGCGACGGCACCGTATGGCAACCGCGCCCGGCCGACCCAGAACTGGAAGCCGAATTTTTGCGCCGCTTAATGGTCAAGCTGGGCGTGAGCCAAGAGCAATCCAAAGCGCTGGTAGCCTCGGGCACGACCAAGCCAACGTCCCGCCTGGCAACTGTTGCTGGCGCGCCCGTGATCCAAATCGATGAGGGTTTTGACCGCGCCTGGCGGCGTGTGGGCCTGAGCCTTGACCGCACCGGCTTCACGGTAGAAGACCGTGACCGCACGCAAGGCACTTACTTTGTACGCTACGTCGAGTCGACCGCAGACAAAAAAGAGCCTGGCTTTTTGGGCAAACTTTTTAGCGGCTCGACGCCTACCGCGCCTCCACTGAAGTATCGTATTTTGCTCAAAAGCCAGGGCGAGGCGACCACAGTGTCTGTGCTCAATGCGCAAGGTGTTGCGGAGCCGTCTGCCAATGCGCAACGTATTGTGCAGGTCATTGTTGACGACCTGAAGTAAGTCAGGCGTGAGCTGCGCTGAAGCCGTGCGGGTGCGTCGGAGCCAGCCGCAGTGCTGAGGTTTAAAAGCCTGGGCAGCGGCAGCACTGGTAATGCGGCAGTTGTCGAAAGTGACGGCCACCAGCCGACCCGCTTATTGATCGATTGCGGTTTTGGCATGCGGCATTTGCTGGCCCGGCTCGAAGCTGCAGGCTTACAAGGCGGCGACATTGACGCGATCTTCATCACGCATGAGCATGGCGATCACATTGGCTGCGCAGCGGCTTACGCTTTGCGCTATGAAATTCCTGTCTGGATGAGTGCCGGCACCTACGCTGCAATAGGTTCACCGCCACTGAACGGTTTGCTGAGCATTGCGCGAGATGGCGAATCCATTGCTTTGGGCACAATGACTGCGTTGCCTTTTACCGTGCCACACGACGCCAGAGAGCCGCTGCAGCTGACCTGCAGCAGCGGTTCGGCAAAGCTGGGCGTACTGACTGACTTGGGCCACGCCACCAGCCACGTGCTCAGTCACCTTCAGGCATGCACTGCGCTGCTGCTGGAGTTCAATCACGACACGGACTTGCTGGCTGCATCGGGCTACCCTGAATTTTTAAAACGCAGAGTCGGTGGACCCTATGGCCACCTGTGCAACGACAACGCGGCGCAGATCGCCAAAGACGTGACTCACAGCGGGTTAAAAACCATCGTAGCCGCGCATTTAAGCTCGCAAAACAACAGCCCAGAACTGGCAAGGGCTAGCCTGAGCAAGGCGGCGGTTCGCAGCGATACCGACATCGTTATTGCAGATGCAGCAAGCGGATGCAATTGGGTAACGATGTAGCGTTCTGGCTACCGGTCAGGTCGACCAAAAAAGTGCAGACGAAAAAAAGCCGCCTTGCGGCGGCCTTTTTAACTGGAGCAAAGCTTATGGCTTGGCTGGAGCAGCTGGCATTGCGGCCTTAGCAGCGTCAGCAGCTTTTTTGGCTGCGTCGCCAGCGGCACCGGCGGCGTCTTTAGCAGCGCCAGCTGCGTCTTTGGCAGCGCCCATGGCGTCCTTG
>JANMWH010000249.1:0-3743 GCA_031393945.1 Polaromonas sp.
TGCTTTGCTATCGCCTGGCTGGTGGCCAGCTCTTGCGCGCTGCCGTGCACCAGCGTGATGTGGCTTCCCTGGGCCACACAGCGCCGGCCCAGTTCTATCCAGTTTTGCAGCGGCCACTGCTTGTCGGCACGTGATGTGCCATGAATAAACGCTATGTTTTTAGGAGCTGATCGCGCCCGTATTAATTGGGCTATAGGCACATTTAGGCCGTAATCAAGCACCTTTTTGGGCAATTCAGCGCTGTAACCCAAGGCAGTTGCAACCAGCTGCCTGCCGCGCGCCACAGCATGCATATGCCTGTCCAGCGCAATCGGTACATCGGCCACCCAGCGGGTTGGCGCTTCGTAAGCTGAGCCATCGGTTTGGTTGGCCATGGCGTAGCGTTTGCCTGACGCCGCCAGTTTGCCAGTGCGCGCTACCACGGCAGATTTGGTCAAACCTTGCAGGTCAATGATGGCGTCGTAGCTATTGGTTTGCAAGTCAGTTTTAAATGCCCGCCACTCTCGCCGTGTTTGCGCCGCCCACCATGATTTGCGCCAGCGCCGCAGCTCGCACGGAATGATGCGGCTCAAGCCTTGTACCTGCGTGAGCAGCGGCGCAAAGGCTTTTTCAACCACCCAGTCAATCTGCGCGTCAGGCAGTGCGCTCAAAATGTCTTGCACCACCGGCAGCGTATGCACCACGTCGCCCAGCGACGACAGTTTGACAATCAAAACCCGCATCAACGATCAGTCGGCTCAATGACTGGCAGCCGCAATGCTGGCATCGGGCTTCACCGTGCGCAGCAGCGCCCACATGTCAGCCTCAATGCGGTGCAGGGCTTCTTGGGTGTGCCCTTCAAAGCGCAGCACCAGCACCGGCGTGGTGTTGGACGCGCGAATCAAACCAAAGCCGTCTGGCCAATCAACTCGAATTCCGTCGATGCTGTTGATCACAGCAGGCGGCGCAAAGTGAGAAGTTTTCAACAAAGCGTCAACCAGTGCATGCGGCTCGCCTTCTTTGCAAGGCACGTTCAGCTCCGGCGTGCTGAAGCTGGTCGGCAAGGCATTGAGCACTGCGCTCGCATCTTTTGAACGGCTGAGTATTTCAAGCAGGCGCGCGCCAGCATAGGTGCCGTCGTCAAACCCGTACCAGCGCTCTTTAAAAAAGATGTGCCCGCTCATCTCGCCGCCCAAAGGTGAATTTATCTCCTTCATCTTGGCTTTGATCAGCGAGTGGCCGGTTTTGTACATCAGCGGCACGCCGCCTGCGGCAACAATTTCAGGCGCCAGGCGCTGTGAGCATTTCACGTCGAACACAATCGTGCCGCCGGGCACGCGTGAAAGAACGTCGCGGGCAAACAGCATCATTTGGCGATCAGGGTAAATGTTTT
Organism: Polaromonas sp.; assembly: GCA_031393945.1. Taxonomy (GTDB): domain Bacteria; phylum Pseudomonadota; class Gammaproteobacteria; order Burkholderiales; family Burkholderiaceae_C; genus Polaromonas. The sequence continues at coordinate 1,373 of JANMWH010000249.1, forward strand.
GGCCGTCTTGCGTGACGATGCCCAGCCGGTCACCATCGCCGTCAAATGCCAGGCCCAGTTCAGCTCCGCTGGCTTTGAGCGCGGCTATCAAATCGGTCAAATTTTCAGGCTTGCTGGGGTCGGGGTGGTGGTTAGGAAAATTGCCGTCGACTTCACTGAAAAGCTCAATCACCTCGCAACCCAACGCTCTAAAAATACCAGGTGCCGAGTTGCCTGCAACGCCGTTGCCAGAGTCGATCACGATCTTCATGGGCCGTGCCAGCTTGACGTCACTGGCAATGCGCGCCGAGTAGGCCGCCGCTACGTCATGCTGCGTTACCTTGCCGTCAGTTACCTGCGGCTTTGCGCTGCCGAGCAACTGCGCAGCTAGACCATCATTGACCATCGCGTGGCGCAGCGCTTGTATTTCGTCGCCATAAATGGCCCGGCCCGCCAACACCATTTTGAAACCGTTGTAGTCCTTCGGGTTGTGGCTGCCCGTGACCTGAATGCCTGATGTGCAGAGCGTGTTGGCAGCAAAGTACAGCATGGGTGTGGTGACCATGCCGACGTCAATCACGTCAACACCGCTGGCGACCAGCCCGCGCATCAACGCTGCAGCCAGGGCCGGGCCGCTTAAACGCCCATCACGGCCAACCGCAACCGTTTTTTCTTTGGCAGCAATGGCCGCCACACCAAATGCCTTGCCCAGCAAGAAAGCCATGTCTTCATTGATCGCAGCAGGCACGACGCCGCGTATGTCGTAAGCCTTGAAGATCGAAGGGTTGAGTTGCATGGAGTGTGAGCCAGGTGCTTGAGGAGAAAAAGAATTTTATTGTAGGTTGCCAAGGCGCCGATGACATGTCCGAAAACGGCCAGTCAAAACCGACAGCGCAGGTAAGATAAATGCCATGTCAGTGCAAACGATCAGCACCCCCACCCGCAGCCATATCAGCGAATCGGCAGACGCTTGCTACGCTGCCATGAAGGCACGCGACGCCCGGTTTGACGGCAGCTTTTTTACTGGCGTGACATCCACCGGTATTTACTGCCGCCCGGTGTGCAGCGTCAAAGCGCCCAAGCGCGAAAACTGCCGCTTTTTCGGTATGGCTGCGCAGGCAGAAAGCGCAGGTTTCCGGCCTTGCCTGCGCTGCCGGCCAGAGCTGGCGCCGCATTCGGTGGTGTGGTCGATTCAAGATGCTTCTTATATTTTGGCGCACCAGGCAGCGCGTTTGCTGGATGAACCAGAGGGTTGTTCAAGCGCCCCGGTGTCTGTAGAAAAGCTGGCGTTAAAGCTTGGCATTTCGGCCAGGCATCTGCACCGTATTTTTGAAGCGCAATTTGGCGTGTCGCCCCTGCAATACCTGCAAACGCGAAGGCTGCTCAATGCCAAGCAACTGCTGGCAGACACGCTATTGCCCATCACGCAGATTGCATTGATGAGCGGCTTTGCCAGCGTGCGGCGCTTTAATGCCGCGTTTTTGGCGCACTACCACCTCAACCCAACCCAGTTGCGGCGTGCCGCGCCCGCAACCAGCAGTGCGCAAGGCATCACTATCAAACTGGGCTTTCGGCCACCGTACGACGTGGCCGCCATGCTGGCGTTCATGGAAACCCGGCGCATTAAAACCATCGAATCAATTGCTATTGAATCTATAGCTGCTCGCGCCCAAGAATATTGGGCTAGACGCACATTTAGTACTGAAACAGCAGGCAAAAAGCACATTGGCTGGCTGGAAATGCGCTTTGATATTGCGCGCTCGCAGCTGGTGGTGACCGTGTCAGATTCGCTTTGCGGCGTACTGCCACTGGTGATTCGCCGGGTACGTGCCGCATTTGATTTAGACGCCGACCCCCAGGCCATTAACACGGTGCTGCATGACGACTTTCCCACAGGCGACGGCCTGCGCGTACCCGGCGCACTAGATGGCTTTGAGCTGGCGGTGCGCGCCGTGTTGGGCCAGCAGATCACGGTGGCAGCGGCGCGCACGCTGGCGCAGCGCTTGGTCGACAAGTTCGGCGAGCCCATGGTTACGCCGTGGCCTGAGCTGACCCAGCTGTTTCCGTCGCCTTCCGTGCTGGCGGCGGCAAGTGGCGACCAACTGGGGCAACTGGGCATCGTCAGGCAACGCCAAGCGGCCATCGTTGGGCTGGCCAAGGCAGTGGCTGGCGGATTGCAGTTGCACGGGGGCGCAGATGTAGAGGCCACGGTTGCAGCCCTCAAAGCGTTGCCTGGCATTGGCGACTGGACGGCCCAGTACATCGCCATGCGCGCGCTGCGCTGGCCCGACGCTTTTCCAGCGGGCGATGTAGCGCTGCACAAAATATTGGGTGTGCAGGGTCTTAAAAACCCCGCACGGCTGGCTGAGGCTGCATCGTTGCCGTGGAAGCC
>JANMWH010000272.1:0-2014 GCA_031393945.1 Polaromonas sp.
CCGTATTTATTGCGCCACAGCCCTAAAAAGCACCTGAAAACACCATTTTTAGACAGTTTTGCCCTGCCTGGATGCCCAAGCCCAAAGCGCAACTCCGCCCACAATCATCGGCACGCACAGCCACTGGCCCATGCTCATGCCCAGCTGCAAGATTCCGAGGTGCGCGTCGGGCTCGCGGAAGAATTCTGAAATGAACCTAAACACGCCGTAGCCGAACAAAAACGCGCCCGACACTTGACCCATCTTGCGGGGCTTGCGTGCGTACAGCCACAACAGCACAAACAGCAGCAAACCTTCAAGCAAAAACTGATACACCTGCGACGGGTGGCGGGGCAACGGCCCGCCGCCTCTGAACAACATGCCCCACGGCAGTGACGGGTCGGCCACCCTGCCCCACAGCTCGCCGTTCATGAAGTTGCCTGCGCGCCCTGCTGCCAGCCCGGTGGGCACGCACGGCGCAATAAAGTCCATCACTTGCAGCCAAGGCCGCTTGCGGGTGCGCGCAAACCACACCTGCGACAGCAGCACGCCAATCAAGCCGCCATGAAAGCTCATGCCACCCTGCCAGACATAAAAAATCTCCAGCGGGTGACTGGCGTAGTAAGCCGGTTTGTAAAACAGGCAGTAGCCGACACGCCCGCCAATCACCACGCCCATCACGCCTAAAAACAAAATGTCTTCAATATCGCGCCTGCTCCACGCGCCCGGCCCTTTGATGGACGCGTAGGGCTGGTGCCTTAAACGCAGCGTGGCCAGAAAGAAGAACAGGCCGAATGCGGCAAGGTAGGTCAGACCGTACCAGTGAATAGCCAGCGGGCCGAGCTGCAGGGCAATGGGATTGATTTCGGGGTGAATAAGCATGTGCATATTTTGCACGTTCCAAACTTGAGCAAATACAATTACGCCTACATAGATCAACGCAACTCCAGAGACACCCCATGGAAATCAAAAAAATCACCGTTATGAACCCGCGCAGCAAAAACATCACCGAAGGCAAGTCACGCGCGCCGAACCGCTCGATGTACTACGCCATGGGCTACGAGGCAGATGACTTTAAAAAGCCCATGATTGGCGTAGCCAACGGGCACAGCACCATCACGCCGTGCAACAGCGGCTTGCAGAAGCTGGCGGATGCAGCGATTGCGGCGATTGAAGCCGCTGGTGGCAACGCGCAAGTGTTTGGCACGCCCACCATTTCTGACGGCATGGCGATGGGCACTGAGGGAATGAAGTATTCGCTGGTGTCCCGCGAGGTGATTTCAGATTGCATTGAAACCTGCGTGCAAGGCCAGTGGATGGACGGCGTGTTGGTGGTGGGCGGTTGCGATAAAAACATGCCGGGCGGCTTGATGGGCATGCTGCGCGCCAACGTGCCTGCTATTTATGTTTACGGCGGCACCATCCTTCCCGGCAGCTACAAAGGCAAAGACTTAAACATCGTCAGCGTATTTGAAGCCGTGGGTGAAAACGCCGCTGGTCGCATGAGCGACGAAGACCTGCTGCAAATCGAGCGCCGCGCCATTCCCGGCACCGGCAGCTGCGGCGGAATGTACACGGCAAACACCATGTCGAGCTCGTTTGAGGCGCTGGGTATTTCGCTGCCGTATTCCAGCACCATGGCCAACCCGCATGACGAGAAAATGAACTCGGCCGCTGAATCTGCCCGCGTGTTGATTGAAGCCGTGAAAAAAGACATCAAGCCGCGCGACATCGTGACGAAAAAAGCGATTGAAAACGCGGTGGCGGTCATCATGGCCACGGGTGGCTCGACCAACGCCGTGCTGCACTTTTTGGCCATTGCGCACACGGCGGGCGTGGACTGGACGATTGATGACTTTGAGCGTATTCGCGTCAAGACACCCGTTCTCTGCGACTTAAAACCATCAGGCAAATACCTGGCGGTTGACCTGCACAAAGCAGGCGGCATTCCGCAGGTCATGAAGACGCTGCTGGTAGCCGGTTTGCTGCACGGCGACTGCCTGACGATTAGCGGGCAAACCATTGCTGAAGTGCT
>JANMWH010000303.1:0-3050 GCA_031393945.1 Polaromonas sp.
ATGTCCAGGCCGTAAAGCAAAATCGCGTAAATCATGATCGTGCCGATCATGTGAACGTAGTACGAGTTGCTGGTCAGCAGCGGTGCGGCGGCCAGCAGGCCCAAGCCCAATACCGCAGCAATCAAAGTCTTGCGATTCATCTTCAAACTTTCTTGATAGCGGTTTTACCGAACAAACCAGCCGGCTTGAATGCCAGCACCAACAGCAGCAGCACCAGGCCTGGCACGTCTTTGTAGCCAGTTGAGATGTAAAAGCCGGTGGTGGTTTCGGCCACACCCAAAATAATGCCGCCCACAATGATGCCCATACCGCTGGTCAGCCCACCAATGATGGCGACGGCAAATGCTTTGAGTCCCAGCACGGCGCCCATGGTGGCACCAGTCAATGTCAGCGGTGCAATCAGCGCGCCTGCAAAGCCAGCCGTGGCTGACGACAAGGCATATGAAAAGGTAATGACTAAGCCGGTGTTGATACCCATCAGTTTGGCGGCGTCGCGGTCGTTGAAAGTCGCCACCACGGCTTTTCCGTAAATGGTTTTACGGTTGAAGAACTCGACAGCCAGCATCATCAGCACAGCGCCAACAACGACCAATATTTCCATCGGCAGCACATTGGCACCAAAAATTCTCAACGGTGATTCAGGCAGCGGTGAAGGGAACTTCAGGTCATCACGGCCCCAAATGTTTTCTGCCACGTTTTTAAAAATAATGCCAAGTGCGATGGTCGACATGATCCAGCCAAACTCGCTTTTGATTTTGATGGCGGGCCGCACGCCAATGCGCTCAACAAACCCGCCCTGCAGCAACCCGAACACAATCACCAGCGGCAGCATGAGCCAGTAGTTCACGCCCATGTTGACTAATGTGAGGCCCACCATAGCGCCCAGCATCAGCGCATCGCCCTGACCAAAATTCAGCGTGTCTGATGTTTGAAACGTGAGCTGGTAACCAAAGGCGATGACCGCGTAGATCATGCCCAGCGCGATGCCGCTGTAGACGAGTTGAAGCAGGATTTCCATACAAGCACTTTCACTAAAAATTCAAAATTTGCCTAGCGGCACGCGCCAGCAAGGGCAAAAAAACACCGCACAGGCTCTTAAAAACCTGCGCGGTGCGCTGCGCTTTTCATAGCACCTGGAGATTACTTCTTGACGCGAACTTCAGATGCCTTTTGCTGGTCAGCTGGGTAAGCGTACACCACGCGTTGGCCCTTGACTTCACCAAACACCGGAATGTTGGCGGTAATGGCTTCGTGGTCTTTGGCTGAAAACGGCTTGTTGTACGTCGTGACCACGCCAACCACAGGGGTCTTCAGGTCTTCCAGCGCCAAACGAATGGCCGAACCATCGGTTGAGTTGGCCTGCTTGATGGCGGCTGCCAGCAGGTAAACCGAGTCGTATCCTTGCGCAGCCGACACCGGCGAGTCAATACGCGCGTTTTTCGGGTTGAAGGTTTTCAGGTAGTTGATGATGAACGACTGGCGCTGTGGGGTGGTGGGTTCTTGAATGAACGTTTGCGGCATGCGCGCGCCTTCACCGCCTGGGCCGGCGTTGTCGATGTAGTTGGCCATCGACAAAGTCCAGCTGCCAATCATCGGCACTTTCCAGCCGAGCTTGGTCATGCCGTTGGCGATTTGAGCCAGCTCAGGGCCAATGCCGTAGGTCAGCACCACTTCAGCGCCGGCTTCTTTGGCTTTCAGCAACTGGGCGGTCATGTCGACGTCTTTGATGTTGAACTTTTCAACGGCAACCGGCTTGATGCCCTTCGCAGTCAAGGCGGCTTCCAGGTCTGCGCGTCCTAATTGGCCGTAGTTGGTCGAGTCAGCCAGAATGGCGACCTTTTTGTAGCCCTTGCGTGTAATGGCTTCCTCAACAATCATTGGCGCCTGAATGCTGTCGTGCGCAGCGTTGCGGAAAATGTAGTTTTCAGCTTGCTCTGGGAACTGCTTGGTGACGATGGAGCCGGTGGCCACGTTATTCATGACCGGAATCTTGGCTTCCTGGAAAAAGCGCTGCGAAGCCAGTGCCACGCCGGTGTTGATGTAGCCCACCGCTGCGGTTACTTTTTCTTTGCTGATCAGCTCTTGAGCAATTTGCACACCGCGCTCGTTTTTGGCTTCGTCGTCGCGCTCAACCAGCAAAATCTGCCGGCCCAAAACGCCGCCCGCTTTGTTGATTTCAGCAGTTGCCAGGCGAACGCCGTCGCGCATGCTGACGCCCATTGATGAAGAGCCGCCCGTGAACGGACCAGCAACGCCGATTTTGATCGGGTCAGCCGCAACGGCCAAGCCAGCAAAACTCAAAACTGCTGACGCAATGGCCAGCTTTGCAAAATGTGTTGTCATGTTGTCTCCAAAAAGAGTGAGTAAAAAGGCAGCGCAAAACAGGAACGTTCGCGATTTTGATACGGGCTGAAAAGTTAAGTTCTACATTCACAGCACAGCTCAGCCGCTGAATTTAACGCATCAGCGCGCATCTTGTCTAACTGCTCTCAGCAATCTGACAGCAATGATCAGTAGCAACCCCTACAACCAACCACCGGTTTTGCAAAACAGGTGGTTTTAAGAAGGGTTAACCCGCGCTTTGTAGGCGCTTGCGTTCAAGGCTTGAAGCCGATCAGCGCTGAACGCTTAACGACGACCTTGCATTTAAATCACTTCAAAAAACAAAAAAGCGGCCATTTAGGCCGCTTGGGGTGCGCGTGGGCTGCAGGTGCGACACACCGCAAAAATCAACCGCCTTTTTTAGGCCGCTTGCCGGGGTTCTTTTTGCTGCGAGTCGCGGTACCGCGCTCAAGGCTGACTTTTTGGCCACGGCCGGTGGTGGTGGTAAAGCCGTTAGGCGGCACGGGCTTGGGGGCGCAGATGTCAGCTTCGACTCTGATTTTTTTAGGCATGAAGAACTCCGGGTTAAAAAAACGAATGCTGTATTTTAAGCCACACTGGCACGGCCCAATCAGCTGCGCAGCTTTGCAGAAAACAAGCTCCGTTCCGTGCTCGTATGTTTCCCTGAACTTGCAGCGGTATTGGTATTTCTCAATTGTGGCGGCGGC
>JANMWH010000334.1:0-2391 GCA_031393945.1 Polaromonas sp.
GGCTTTGAGTGGCGCGAACCCGGCTGCAGCATGTGCCTGGCCATGAACGCCGACAAGCTGGAGCCGGGCGAGCGCTGCGCTTCGACATCGAACCGTAATTTTGAAGGCCGCCAAGGCGCGGGCGGTAGAACGCATTTGGTATCGCCTGCGATGGCTGCCGCGGCCGCAGTTCACGGCCACTTTGTCGACGTGCGCAGATTTGTTTAACTCAGTTTTAAGGAGCACTTTCATGAAAACTACCTTCGCAACACTTGTCGTTGGCTTTACCTTGCTGCTTTCAGGCTGCAACACCGTCAAAGGCGTTGGCCAAGACGTACAAAAAGCGGGTTCGGTTCTTGAAAACGCAGCTAAGAAATAAATCGCAAACCAATGCAAAAATTCAACGTACACACTGGCCTGGTCGCGCCCATGGACCGGGAAAACGTCGACACCGACGCGATCATTCCCAAGCAGTTTTTAAAGTCGATCCGCAAAACCGGCTTTGGTCCGCATCTGTTTGATGCCTGGCGCTACCTGGACACGGGCGAGCCGGGCATGGACTTGACTAAACGCAAACCCAACCCTGACTTTGTGCTGAACCAGCAGCGCTACAAAGGCGCATCGGTACTGTTGGCGCGTAAGAACTTTGGCTGCGGCTCGTCACGTGAACACGCGCCCTGGGCACTCGACCAATACGGCTTTCGCGCCATCATTGCACCGAGCTATGCCGACATCTTTTTCAACAACAGCTTTAAAAACGGCCTGCTGCCTATCGTGCTGCCGGAAGCACAAGTGGCGCAATTGTTTGACGAAGCGCTGGCCTTCCCCGGCTACCAATTAACGATTGATTTGGAGCGCCAAGTCATCGTCAAGCCGCAAGGTGAAGAGATTGCCTTCACTGTTGAAGCGTTTCGCAAATACTGCCTGATCAATGGTCTGGACGACATTGGGCTGACGCTGCGGCACAGCGACAAGATCAAGACGTTTGAAGCTGAGCGCTTGGCGACCAAGCCTTGGTTAAACCGTACCATTCCGGCTTAAATTGGACGTTTTTAGCCCTTTTTACCCGTTAAATGATGCTGTAGCCCAATAATTACGGGCGCGAGCAGCTATAACAATAATAGTGAGTTATTTGTTCTTATGAAAATCGCAATTCTCCCCGGTGACGGTATTGGCACTGAAATCGTCACTGAAGCCGTCAAGGTTTTAAACGTTTTAGACCTGAGGTTTGAAACTGAAAGCGCGCTGGTCGGTGGTGCGGCTTACGAAGCTTTTGGTCACCCGCTGCCTGATGCGACTTTGAAGCTGGCCAAAGAAGCAGATGCGGTGTTGTTCGGCGCGGTAGGTGACTGGAAGTACGACAAACTTGAGCGGCCGCTGCGCCCAGAGCAAGCCATTTTGGGCCTGCGTAAAAACCTGGGATTGTTCGCCAATTTTCGCCCCGCCATTTGCTACCCACAGCTGGTTGATGCATCAAGCCTGAAGCGCGAACTGGTCAGTGGCCTCGACATCCTCATCATTCGCGAGCTGACGGGCGACATTTACTTTGGTCAGCCGCGCGGTAGGCGTACAGCTAGCGACGGGCACTTTCCCGGCAGCGAGGAAGCCTTTGACACCATGCGTTATTCGCGGCCTGAAATTGAGCGAATTGCGCATGTGGCGTTTCAAGCAGCGCGTAAACGCAAAGCGTCGGGTGGCGAAGGACGCGTCACCAGCGTCGACAAAGCCAACGTGCTGGAAACCTTTCAGCTCTGGAAGGACGTGGTCACCGAGATTGGCCTGCAGTACCCCGACGTGGCACTCGACCACATGTACGTTGACAACGCTGCTATGCAACTCGTCAAAGCACCGAAAAAGTTTGACGTGGTCGTCACAGGCAACATGTTTGGCGATATTTTGAGCGACGCAGCCGCCATGTTGACCGGCAGCATCGGCATGCTGCCGTCGGCCAGCCTGAACGCCAACAACCAGGGCCTTTACGAGCCGAGCCACGGCAGTGCGCCAGACATCGCAGGCAAAGGCGTGGCGAACCCACTCGCCACGATTTTGAGCGCCGCGATGATGCTGCGCTTTAGTCTTAACCAGCCAGAAGCTGCTGCGCGAATTGAAAAAGCGGTCGATGCAGTGTTGACGCAGGGCTTGCGCACGCCCGACATTTACAGCGACGGCATGACGAAAGTTGGCACGGCTGAAATGGGCACTGCGGTAGTTAAGGCTTTGGCTTGATTACAATAAAGTCATGAACGTCAATCAGACATCTATTAAAACGACAGGCACCAAAGGCTAGCAAGCCCGCCTCGTCGTGCCCATCGGCCCGATGAGCCGGGTCAAAAATGGGCACATCTATAAATTCATTTTTCGGGCGAATTGCTGCGTTGCGCGGTGCTCGCAATCCTCATGTGCTGCAAGCAC
>JANMWH010000362.1:0-5211 GCA_031393945.1 Polaromonas sp.
CTGCACACCGTACACCGTTCACTACGCATACGACACCGTTGCACTGGCCAAAGTAGCCGGTACAGCGCTGGTCAAGGCCGGTAACAAAAGCTGGTACTTTTTGACGGCCGACTATGCGTTTGGCTATTCGCTTGAGGGCGATGCATCAACGGTCGTCAAGGCCAACGGCGGAACGGTCGCCGGTGCGGTGCGCCATCCGCTGAATGCAGCAGACTTTTCATCCTTTCTGCTGCAGGCGCAAGCGTCTAAAGCGCAAATTCTGGGCCTGGCCAATGCGGGTGGCGACACCATCAACGCGATGAAGGCCGCCAAAGAATTTGGCATCACCAAAACCATGAAGGTGGCGGGCTTGCTGGTGTTCATCAACGACGTGCACAGCCTGGGGCTGGCCACCACTGAAGGCTTGCAACTGGCCGACAGCTGGTACTGGAACCAGGACGACGCATCACGCAAGTTTGCCTCCCGCTTTTTTGCCAAATACAAACGCATGCCGTCTAGCATTCAGGCTGCGGATTACTCAGCAGCAGGCAATTACCTGAAAGCGGTACAAACCGCTGGCACGACCGATGCTGACAAAGTCATGAGCACCATGAAGTCCATGAAGTTTGATGACTTTTACGGCAAGGGCCAGGTCCGTGCGGACGGCCGCATGATTCACGACATGTATTTGTTTGAAGTTAAAAACTCCAAGGAATCCATTACGCCGTGGGACTACTACAAGACGATTGCAAAAATACCGGGTGAGCAGGCTTTCACCACGGTGGCTGAGTCCAAGTGTGCACTGCTTAAAAAGTAATCTGAAAAATTGAGCCAAGGAAGCAGGCGCACACGTCATGGAAATTTTCGGCATCCCCCTGCAAGCCTTTTTAGGTCAACTCTTGTTAGGCTTGGTCAATGGCGCTTTTTACGCGATGTTGAGCCTGGGCCTGGCGGTGATTTTTGGCTTGCTTGGCATTGTTAATTTTGCCCATGGCGCGCTGTACATGCTGGGCGCGTTTGCCGCCTGGATCATGATGGACCTGCTCGGCATCAACTACTGGGCGGCGCTGGTTTTGGCGCCGTTGACGGTAGGCATTTTGGGGGTGGTAATTGAACGACTTTTCCTCAAGCACCTGTACAAGCTTGACCCACTGTATGGCCTGCTGCTGACGTTCGGTTTGTCGCTGATTGCCGAGGGTATTTTTCGCGAACTGTATGGAGTGTCTGGCCAAAGCTACCCAGTGCCCGAGCTGCTGCAAGGCGCGACCAATCTGGGCTTTATGGTATTGCCCAACTACCGCGCTTGGGTAGTACTGGTATCGCTCGTGATTTGCCTCGGCACTTGGTATCTGATTGAACGCACGCGGCTCGGCGCCTACCTGCGCGCAGGCACCGAGAACGCGCCGCTGGTACAGGCTTTTGGCATCAATGTGCCGGTGATGGTGATGCTGACATACGGCGCTGGTGCTGCACTGGCTGCCCTCGCTGGGGTGCTGGCAGCACCGATTATTCAGGTCAACCCGCTGATGGGTTCCAACCTCATTATTGTGGTGTTTGCCGTGGTGGTGATTGGCGGTATGGGCTCGATTCTGGGGTCGGTCATTACCGGGCTGGGCTTGGGCATCATTGAAGGGCTGACACGGGTGTTTTACCCCGAGGCATCGAATATTGTGGTGTTTGTCATCATGGTGCTGGTGCTGATGGTCAAGCCAGCTGGTTTATTCGGCAAGGAGGCTTGAGCATGAACACAACGTCAAACAGTCTGCTCGGCAAAGCCGCCAAAGTTACCCGTATCACTTATGTTTTGCTGCTGGCATTTGCCATCGCCGCGCCCTTTCTGGGGCTGTATCCGGTGTTTGTGATGAAGCTGCTTTGCTTTGCGCTGTTTGCCTGCGCCTTCAATTTGTTGCTGGGCTTTACCGGTCTTCTGTCTTTCGGCCATGCTGCCTTTTTTGGTTCTGCTGCGTATGTGACCGGATGGTTTATCAAAACGCAAAACTGGACACCTGAGCTGGCATTGATAGCGGGCGCTGTTGCCGCTGGATTGATTGGCCTGCTGGTCGGCTTGGTGGCCATTCGCCGCCAGGGCATTTACTTTGCCATGATCACGCTGGCGATCGCCCAGATGGTTTACTTTGTGTGTTTGCAAGCGCCTTTTACCGGCGGTGAAGACGGCCTGCAAGGCGTGCCGCGCGGCAAGCTGCTGGGGCTTTTTTCACTGGAGTCCGACCTGGCTCTGTACTACGTGGTGTTGGCGATTTTTGCAGCCTGCTTTTTGTTCATCACCCGCATTGTGAACTCGCCTTTTGGTCATGTGCTCAAAATGATTCGGGAAAACGAGCCTCGGGCCATTTCGCTGGGTTATCAAGTTGACCGCTACAAACTACTGGCCTTTGTACTGTCTGCTGCGCTGGCCGGCTTGGCAGGCTCCATGAAGACTCTGGTCATGGGTTTTGCAACGCTGTCTGATGTGCATTGGTCAATGTCGGGCGAAGTGATTTTAATGACACTGCTGGGCGGCGTTGGCACGTTTTTCGGACCAGTCGTCGGCGCGGGCGCGGTGATTTCGCTGCAAAACCTGCTGGCTGACAAGGTGGGTTCGTGGGTCACAGTGATCATCGGCGTGGTCTTCGTGTTGTGCGTACTGGCGTTTCGCAAAGGTTTGGTGGGCGAGCTGCAGGCCCTCAGGGAGCGACGGCGCAATGCTGCTCTGCAAAATAATCAAACGCAACCGGCAAGCCCCGCCTGAATGACTGGCTAATTGGGCTGGCTTCAGAATAAGCCCCATCCGACGACTGCGCTGCAGTGCTGATGCTTAAAAACTCAGGCAAAGAGCGGTCTTTGCCAGCGCCTTTCGCTTCTTGCGCCTTGACACCGTTATGCGGCTTTCCAGAAAATATAGTCGGCCTGGTACTTCACGGTTTGCTTGGCGCCCTTGTTGGCTGGGCTGCAAACTGAAGCCGGCGCGATGCCGCCCGCCAAGCGCACGCGTTGAATGTAGGTCACGCCCTGCATAGCGCCTGCACCCATGGCCGGATTGGCTTTAACCAGTTGCAGCGGCAAACTGGCGGGGTTGCTGGGCGCTACCGCCAACTGGGTGGCCGTGAGCTTGGAGCCGTCCATCGCCTCCCACGTGGCGGGCAGGCCGAAGTTCATGGGCGACATGGCGCCGCAAGCACTAAGTAGCACGGCAGCGCCGCCGCCAGCCAAAGCGAGGGTGGCGCGTTTAGACAAAGTTAAAACAGAAGCAGACATGGCGACGCCCCTGGTGAGTTGAAATGGGCGCGGTGCACGATTAAATCAATGCATCGCTACAGTTCATACGCAAGCGGCGACTGAACAGATTCAATCACGCAGTTAGCGCCAGTGGGTTCGCCCGCAGGCTAGCCGTTTAGTCGTGGCGAAACTGATCGGCGTTTTTGCCTTTAACGCCGCTATAAAAGGCCTTGATGGCGGCCATGTCGGCATCAATGTCGCCGGTGGTTTGAAACACGGGCCCCAAGCCACCTACTTTTTTGTCGTAGTCCAGATACGCCAGAACGATGGGCACGCCTGCGCCTTGGGCAATGTAGTAAAAACCGGTTTTCCAAAAGCGGGTTCCGCTGCGTGTGCCCTCGGGCGGCACGATGAGCTGCAGCGGGCCGGTGGCCTGCACGATGGCGGCACTGGACGCAGCAACCAGATTATTGCTTTGCGCGCGGTCAACGGGTATGCCACCCAGCCACTTCATGACGCCGCCAAAAGGCGGTTTGAAAATAGACGATTTACCAATCCAGTACACGTTCAGCCGCAGCGCAAACGCCACCATCAATGTGTAGGGCAAGTCCCAGTTGCTGGTGTGCGGCGCGGCAATCAACACGCTTTTTGCGGCGTGTGGCGGCAGCTTGCCCAGCACCTTCCAGCCTGTCAGGCGAAGAAAGCCAATAGACAACCAGCGCAGCAGGGTGTTGACAACCGGCGTGTCGAAAATAGTGTGGTGCATGGGCGCAGCGTGGGGCGTGTGGTGGTTACGCTCAGCAATACGCCCGAGCTTGTGACGTTATCTTAGTTGCAGATGTTTACAGTCCGGGCGGCGTGGCAAATGTTGGTTTTGAAGCGCTGCAGGTACTATTAATTTAGGAGCTGCTCGCGCCCGTATTTATTGGTTTGCGGACCGATATGGCACCTAAAAAGAGGCTAAAACGGCTCAAAAAGGCAATTGTTGGCCCAGATAATCAACCAGGCAACCCGTATCAGCCGGACTCAGGCCAGCAAGTACCGCCAGCAGGTCGTGGGCGGCTTCGGCGGGTGGCCGCACGTTCAAGCCCGTTTTGGCAAACGGCTGGCTGAGCGCACTGGCCACGGTGCCGGGGTGCAGGCTGACGCAAATGCTTTCTTTGTTGCGCCGAGTCATCTCAATCGACGCAGTTTTAACAAGCTGGTTCAGCGCCGCTTTTGAAGCCCGATAGCCGTACCAGCCGCCCAGAGCGTTGTCGCCGATGCTACCGACCCGTGCCGACAAAAACCCCGCTACGCAGCGGCCGGTTTTAGGCAACAGCGGCAAGAAATGCTTCATCACCAGCGCGGGGCCCAGGGTGTTGATTTGAAAAACCTGGCCCAGGTACGCCGCATCAAGGTTGGTGAAGCTGCGCTCTGGCTGGCCTTGCTCGCCATGCAGAAAACCAGTGGCGACGATCAGCAGGCGCAGTTGCTGATTTGATGCACCGCACAAGGTGGCGATTGACTGAGCCGCGTTTGCGATGCTGGATTCGTCAGCATAGTCAACGCTGACTTCTGTGCTGCGGCTTAAGCCCACAGCCTGCGCGTAGTTGGCGTCGCCTTTCAGCTGCGCAAGCAAAGCCGCGCCAATACCGCCGCCAGATCCGATAACGAGGGCAAGCGCTTGCGATGTATCACTCATGATTTACCTTGACGTGTTTACTTTGTTTGCTTCGTGTGGGATTCCAGCAAGACCCTGATTTTCTCAAGCTCCTTCTGCAACACTTCAGCATCAGGCCGACGTCGGCTTGCGTCAGGCTGCTGAGCTTTAAATCGATGATGATTAAGCACCGCAAACGGCGGTGGAAAAGCAGCAGGTCAACCCGGTACCAGGTCTGGTCAATGCGCAGCCGCCGTTGCCTGCCTACAAAGGTGAAGTCACTGCCTAATTCAAGCAAGAAATCTTCAAGTCGGTGAATCAGGGCCTCCTCAAGCTCTGATTCAGAATACTCGTCCTTGAGGCTCAAAAACTCC
>JANMWH010000401.1:0-1842 GCA_031393945.1 Polaromonas sp.
GCAAAGTATTCCGGCACGCCTGGCCGAGCTGCAGCAAACTTACGCCGCTGACCACCCAATCGCCTGCTTGTGCCACCACGGTATTCGCAGTGCGCAGGTGGCCAACTTTTTAGCGCATCATGGGTTCACGGCAGTGGTCAACTTGAGCGGCGGCATCGACGCATGGTCGCAGCAAATTGACTCGAACGTGCCTAGCTACTAAAGTACTTTTAACGACTTTTACCGACTTTGAACAATGTTCGCCTTTCACCATTTTCAGGAAAGTCTTTTCATGATCGCTCCAAAAACGCCTGCTCGCACCGTGATTGCCATTGCAGCCGCAGCCGCACTGTTTGCCGCCAGCAGCGCAGCTCGCGCGCAAAGTCTGGTCGATATTTACGAAGCGGCCCGCGCATTTGATGCCAATTTTCAATCTGCCAAATTGCAGTACGACGCCAACCTCGCTAAGGCTGAACAAACCAGAGCGGGCATTTTGCCAACAGCAGGGTTGTCAGCGGGCGTCTCTCGAAGTGCTTTTGAAAATGTCAACCCCGTCATCGACCGCAGCTTTAGCACGCGCACTGCCACGTTAAATGCCAATCAACCGCTCTATCGGCCCGCGAACTGGGCTACCTATGAGCAAGGCTTCAAGCAAGTTGATGCGGCCAAAGCGGTGCTTGACACCGCCCAGCAAGACCTGCTGATACGCACCAGCCAGGCCTACTTCGACGCGCTGGCGGCGCAGGACACCCTGGCGTTTGTACAGGCCCAAAAAGCGGCTGTAGCGGAGCAGCTGGCCTCTGCCAAACGAAATTTTGAAGTCGGCACGTCCACCATCACTGACACGCGTGAGGCGCAGGCCCGGTTTGACCTGGTCATTGCGCAAGAAATTGCCGCCGAAAACGATGTGCGGGTGAAAAAACTCGCGCTCGACACCGTTGCTGGCGTGACCGGCGCGCAGCCCAAACCCTTGAGCTTGCCCGCCAACTTGCCAGCTGTGGTGCCGCAAGACGTCAACGCGTGGGTCGAAAAATCTGAGTTGGTACACCCCAGTATTCGCCAGGCGCAAACGGCTTTTGAAGTGGCTGAGCTTGAAATTGCCAAGGCTGAAGCGGGCCACAAGCCCACGCTTGATTTAACCGCCAGCCACAACTTGAATCGCAACCCGTCGGGCAGCGCCACAAGCCCCTTTGCCTCGCGCAACAACACCACTACCGTTGGCTTGGCATTTAACCTGCCGTTGTTCGCTGGGTTCTCTACACAAAACCGCATCAGAGAAACGGTGTCGTTAAAAGACAAAGCCCGCAGCGACCTCGACGGCGCTCGCCGCTCGGTTGCACTGGCTACGCGCACCGCTTACTTTGGGGTGCAGTCTGGTATTGGCCAGGTCAAAGCCCTCGAAGCTGCCGAGCGTTCGAGCCAAAGCGCACTGGATGCCAACAAGCTGGGCTACCAAGTGGGCGTGCGCATTAATATCGACGTGCTCAATTCACAAAGCCAGCTGTTTCAAACCAAGCGCGATTTGGCAAAAGCCCGCTACGACGTGCTGCTAGGCGGGCTGCGCTTGCGCCAAGCCAACGGCACGCTGGTGCCTGATGATTTATTGCCAATTAATTCGCTTCTAGCCAAATAAAGCGCACGGCCAACCCGCCGACGGGTGACTTTTACTGCGACTTGGCCCCAAGCCATAGCTAAAATGTATTGCTTTAAACAATACAACCCGGGGACTTTCATGAAAATCATTTCCGCCCTTTTGCTTTCGTTGGTGTGCAGCGCTTCCATGGCGCAAACACTGACCGGCTTTAAACTCGACGCGCCGCAAGGCACAGTGGGTCAGCCAGTGAAGGCAACGATTGATTTTGA
>JANMWH010000403.1:0-5936 GCA_031393945.1 Polaromonas sp.
CCATGGCGCCCTGGGGTTGAGCGCTACAGGCCACCAGTTTGCCGCCGGTTTGCTGCACCATGCCGATGCGTTGGCCGCTTTGTGTGCGCCTACCGTTAATAGCTACAAGCGCTTGGCATCGAGTGCCAGTTTGTCGGGCACAAGCTGGTCGCCCGTGTGGAAGACCCTTGGCAACAACAACCGTACCTGCCTGGTGCGCACAGTGGCGGGGCGCATTGAGTGGCGCCTGCCCGACCCGTCGTGCAACGTGTATGCCGCGCTGGCCGCTACTCTGGCTTCTGGCCTTGACGGCATGGCGCGCAGCTTGCCTGCGGTAGCGGCGCATAACGAGGACTTGTACGAACGCAAAGCCGCCGGTGCAGTCATGCCCGACACGTTGCCGCGCGATTTATTGGATGCTTTGCGTGCCTTGGACAGCAACCAGGTGCTAACTGAGCGCTTGGGCGCCGCGTTTGTCGAACAGTTTCTGCAATGCAAATACGAAGAGTGGGACGCCTATGTGGCGCACGTCAGCAACTGGGAGCTTGAGCGATATGCAGACGCGTTTTAGGGCGCTGATGCAGTTTGTTTTTTTGACGGCAACGTAGCCAGCACCACGCCCAGCAGCGCTACACCAAAGGCCAGCGCTTGCAAGCCACTCAGGCTTTCATTTAAAAGCACCACGCCCACAGCTGCCGCGCTGACAGGCAAGAACACGGTAAACACGCCCGCTTTGCCCGCGTCGACGGTTTTGAGGCCGGTCATCCACAACCACACCGTCCACACGCTGGCGGCCAGTGAATAAAACACCAGCAGCAGCCAGCTGGCCGCGGCCACAGATCCAAAGTCAAACTGCCAGGCCGCCCATAAGCCGAGCGGCGTCACCAGCGCAAAGCCCCACAAATTAATCAACGCCGTAATGCGCTTGGGGCTGAGCGCGCCCACCAGCTTTTTGCCAATCACGGCGTAGGCTGCTTCACACAGCACCGCGCCCACCAGCAAAAAAGTGCCCCAAAACACCTTCATTTCGCTGTTTTTATATGCTAAATTGGCCTCTAGCCCAATAGATATAGGCGCGAGCAGCTCCTGCTTTGATAGTGAAACAAGCGTCACGCCCAGCACCGCACAGGCCACCGCAGCCCAGGTGCGCAGGCCAATGCGCTCGCCCAAAAACGCCCAGCTCATCAACGCTACTGCAGCGGGTATGGTTGCCATCACCACGCCAGCGGTCACGGCGCTGGTCATGCTGACGCCGAAAAGCATGCAGATCGAAAACAGAAAATTGCCCAAAAACGACTCGAAAAACAGCAGCTTTTTGGTTTGCGCAGTCATCGGTGCCTCATCGGCCGGCTTTTTCAGCCAACGCAGCATGGCCGCACCGCCGATGCCAAAACGCAGCCAGGCCAGTAAAAAAACGGGCAGGGCAGCAACCAGGGGTTTGGACAAGGCAACGTAGCTGCCGACTAACGACATACTCAAGGCCAGACAGGCATAGGCCACAATTCGGTTCATGCAAGCAACGACAACGGGCCCCAAGCCCGATCGATGGCGTGGCCTGCTTTTTTATAACTTGTGCATTCGAATTGAGCCTCTTAACATGCCACGCAAAACCGCTGCAGTCTGGCACTTTTTAGTAGCGATCAAGCACTCCGCGTGGGCAGCATTGGCCGCGGGAGCGCTGGGCTTGCTGGGCATGGGCGTCTTGGGCTTGGGTCTGTATTACGCAGTAGCGTTTGCGCTGCCGTCTGGTTACCCCGACCTCGACACCGCGCACGGCGACTGGATTTGGCCCGCGCTGATAGTGGTTGGCATGGTGTGGTCAGTGGCTTTCTTGGCTGCGGGCTGACTGAACCGCTACCTCGCTAGCAAAGGCCTGCAAGTGTGGTGGCGCCGAATCATTTACGCCGGGGTGCTGTGGCTGTGGGCATTTGTGCTGTGGGCAGTCACGTTAAGCGCGAACCGATAATGTCAGTCGGGCTGCCAAAAACCGCCTTTTTCTGTATAAAAAAGAGCTGTAATCCAATGAATACGGGCGCGACCAGCTCCTGAATAAATAGCGTTTGTGTTGCTAAAACCATCAGACATTGTTGGCCAGCACCCGTAAAATCAAGAAATAATGGGACTCTCATCGTCAATTCTTTATTAACCATGTCTCGAAAAATCCTCTCCTCCCTTTTCGCCCAAAAGTCCTGGGCCAACCGTGAGCTTTTTGATGCGGTGGCTGATGTCCCGCAGGCGGAGCACCCAGTTGCGCGCCATACAGCGATCAGAACCTTGAATCATGTTTACGTTGTTGACAGAATCTTCCGTGCGCATTTGGCTGGAGAAAAGCACCCGTATACCGCCACCAACACCACTGAGACCCCTGAACTTGGCGAGCTTCATTTGGCGGTTGCACAGACGGATGCCTGGTTTGAAGGCCACGTTGCCACGTTGAGCGACGAGGCGCTGGCAGCCAGTCTTTCATTTCAATTCACAGACGGTGATGTGGGCCGTATGACGCGTGAGGAAATGCTGTTCCATGTGCTCACCCACGGCGCTTACCACCGGGGTAATGTCGGGCAGGTGCTCAAAGGTATTTCTGCTGTGCCGCCGCGTGATTTGTTCACGAAGTTCTTGCATGTGAATGAGCCATCGCGCAGGCACCCGTCAGCCGCCTGACCTACCCGCTGCACCGCCTAAAAGTCCTGAAAATAGTCGTTTTTACCTATAAAAAACAACTGTAGCCCAATCAATTCGGGCGCAAGCAGCTCTTTAATTTATAGCAAGTTTGTTGCAGCATACTGAAGCAATCATGCCGTCAGGCTCTTCACCACCACACCCACCCTCAATGCCCCAACTCTTGGCACTGGCTGCGGCGTTGTCGTTGGGCGCTGCAATTTCGTTGGGCATTACCCGTTTTGCCTATGGCTTGCTGCTGCCCACCATGCGCAATGACTTGGGATGGAGCTACACGCTAGCCGGGGCCATGAACACGCTGAATGCGGCGGGTTATTTGCTGGGAGCGTTGGCTACGCCTTGGCTGCTGAAACGCTTTACGCCGGTGCAGTTGCTTGTCGGCGGCAGTTTGCTGGCCAGTGTGTTCATGGCGGGCAGTGGGTTTTTTACCGACACCCCATCGCTGTTGGTGCAGCGGCTGTTGGCGGGGGTGGCCAGTGCGTTGGTGTTTATTGCAGGGGGTTTGCTGGCTGCCCGCTTGGGTGCATTGGCGCCCGCGCACATTGGGCTGCTGTTGGGCCTGTACTACGGCGGCACGGGCCTGGGCATTACCGCGTCAGCGCTGCTGGTGCCCGCCATGCTGCAAGCCGCCTCTAGCGTGCCGCACGGCTGGGCATGGGCTTGGTGGGCGTTGGCGTTAATGTGTTTGCTGGCAACCGGTGTACTGGCTTGGGTGGGGCCGCGCCTGCAGGCGCTGACTGGGCCTGCCGCGGCTGCCGTGCAAACGGCGCCGCAGCGCCTGTTTCGCTGGCGAGACTTTGCCCCCAGCTTGCTGGGCTACGGGCTATTTGGGATGGGCTACATCGGCTACATGACGTTTGTGGTGGCGCTGCTAAAAGAGCAGGGCGCCGCGCCCGGGTTTATTACGCTGTTTTATGCGCTGCTGGGCGTAGCCGTAATGGCATCGTCGCGTCTGTGGGCTCGCCTGCTTGACCGCTACCAAGGCGGGCAAGCGCTGGCCATTTTGAACGCGCTGCTAGGCTGCGCCATTGCGCTGCCCGTGCTCACCAGCGCAGGGCCGTTGTTGCTGCTGTCGGGGGCCATGTTTGGCGGCGTCTTTTTATCGGTGGTGGCCAGCACCACAGCGCTGGTGCGGCACAACTTGCCGCAGAGTCAGTGGGCAGCGGGCATCAGCGCTTTCACCATTGTGTTTGCGGCAGGGCAAATTGTGGGGCCCACCGTGGTGGGCTGGATAGCCGACAGCGTCACTGGCCTGGCCGGGCAAGCCAGCGCAAATAGCGATCTGGTTGGCCTGCAGCGCGGGTTGATTTTTTCAGCGCTGGCCTTGTGGCTGGGTGCGTTGGTGGCGATGCGGCAGCGAGCGCTGGCTCAAGCTGTTTGATACATAGGCCCGAACGACACTTTTAGGCAGAAAAACATCGTTTTCAGGCATAAAAACAGGCTGTAGACCAATAAATACGGGCGCGAGAAGCTCCTGAATATATAGCGATTAATACCCGCTACTTGGCGAGCGTTACAGTCAGATCGTGCCACCCGGCGCATCAGCCTGATGGTTTTTTCAGAAAGCGGTGGTTGCCATGTATTTTTCTGCCAAGTATTCAAGCTTTGCCAAATCGGCTTCACACTTTTGCGGCCGGCCCCGCACTTTTACCTTAGCGGTGGCTGTGATTGCAGTGTGGGTGGTGACCGGGCCCTTGTTCAGGTTCAGCGACACCTGGCAATTGGTGATTAACACTGGCACCACCATCATCACTTTTTTGATGGTGTTTTTAATTCAGAACACACAAAACCGCGACACCGAGGCGATTCAAATCAAGCTCGACGAGCTCATACGCGCCACCCAAGGCGCGCACAACGCACTGCTGGACCTTGAAGAACTCGAAGAAGACGAGCTGGACTTGTTTCGCCGAAAGTACCAGGTGCTTGCCTCGTCAGCGCGGGACAAGCTGGTCACTGGCACAACCGATACCGATTCCCCCGAGCCCTGATGGCAGCGGTTTTGCTGATTGGCAGACCTATTTCATCAATCGGTATAACCTTTTTATATTGTGAGAAATCAATTTGCTGCACTGCAAAATAATTTCTCAATATGAGAAAGTAATTTTCATATTAAGAAATAAAATCGCTAAGTATCTGATTTTATTGGATTTAATAAATTGTCTTATATAAGACATAAGAGCTGAATAAGTCTTGTAGAAGACATAGAATCTAGCATCACCTTGGCTGGCACACCTTCAGTTCAGCGGCGCAATTTGTGCATCAGCTTTTTCGCTTTTTCTTTTCTCTTCTTTTAACCTACGGAGTTCACCATGCCCCAAACCCTCAATGACCAACTGACCCGTGAGCAGCAAATCGCTGCGCTAGAAAAAGACTGGGCCACCAACCCCCGCTGGAAGGGCATCAAGCGCGGTTACACCGCTGCTGACGTCGTTCGTTTGCGCGGCTCGTTTCACATTGAGCACACGCTGGCCCGCCGCGGTGCTGAAAAGCTGTGGGACCTGGTTCACTCAGAGCCGTACGTGAACTGCCTGGGCGCTCTCACGGGTGGCCAAGCCATGCAGCAAGTCAAGGCCGGCGTGAAAGCCATTTACCTGTCGGGCTGGCAAGTTGCCGCTGACAACAACGGTTATGCCGCCATGTACCCAGACCAGTCGCTGTACCCAGTGGACTCGGTGCCAAAAGTGGTCGAACGTATCAACAACACATTCCGCCGTGCAGACGAAATCCAGCATTCCAAGGGCATCGACGCTGGCGACAAGGGCTATATCGACAACTTCGCGCCCATCGTGGCCGACGCTGAAGCCGGTTTTGGCGGCGTGCTGAACGCGTTTGAGCTGATGAAAGCCATGATCAGCTCTGGCGCCGCTGGCGTTCACTTTGAAGACCAGTTGGCTTCGGTTAAAAAATGCGGCCACATGGGCGGCAAAGTGCTGGTGCCAACGGCTGAAGCCTGCCAAAAGCTCATCGCAGCCCGCATGGCCGCTGACGTGTGCGGCGTGCCAACCCTGGTAATTGCCCGTACCGACGCAGAAGCAGCTGATTTATTGACCAGCGACTACGACGAGAACGACAAGCCTTTCATCACCGGTGAGCGCACCGCCGAAGGCTTTTACAAAACCAAAAAAGGCATGGACCAGGCCATCAGCCGCGCCGTGGCCTACGCCCACTACGCCGACCTGGTGTGGTGCGAAACCGGCACGCCTGACCTGGAATTCGCGCGTAAATTTGCTGAAGCCGTGCACGCTGTTCACCCCGGCAAAATGCTGGCCTACAACTGC
>JANMWH010000406.1:0-4553 GCA_031393945.1 Polaromonas sp.
GTTTTCACCATAGCTAGACCAGGTGTAGCCAGCGGCCGTTACCCGCTGGCCCGCATTTCTGCCGTCTTGGCTGGTGTGCGAAAAATAATTTTTTTGCGCCATGTCAGCCGAATGTCCTTTGGCCGCCAATAGCAACGCCGCATTCCAGGCCAACGCACCCGTTGCTGCATAGGGCGTAGCGCCGCAAACCGCGCCAGCAGTGCGAAGTGCGTTCACCCGCTGGAGCACTTCAGCCTCAATACCTGCCGCGCCATTCAAACCGCAACTGAAGTCGCCCACCGCAGTTGTGCCCGTGGCAGGCGTGGCTGGGGCCGGAGCCGCGACAGGTGTAGGCGGGGCCGCCACCACTACCGGTGTGGGCAGCGGCGCCACCCCAGTGCTGGTCGCAGCGCCCGGCGCGGCACTGACGGCCGGTAAATCGCTGCCCCCGCCACCGCAACCGGCCAAACCCGCGAAAAAAGCTACCGCTACCGTTGATTTGACACGTGCGCGAAAGGAGAAGTCTTCAAGCATTTATATCGTCCTAAGCCAAAAACCCATTGTGAAGCGCCCACGCGGCAAATCATTGACCGCGTTGTAACGGGAAGTCAGCCCAATTAAGCTACTCTTGAGCTTGAAAAAATTAGAGGGTTCACAGTGGCATCACCTACATTGAAAATCGGGGCGGCAACTCCAGCGCTATTTGCAGCGGCATTTGCGGCCACTTTTGCGGTGCAAGCGCACGCGTTGCAAATCACCAGCCTCAGCCCGCAAGGCGAGGTGTCAGCCGTGCGGCAGGTAGTGGCCAAATTTGATGAAAGCGCCGTCAACTTCGGTGACCCGAAAGCTACCGCGCCTTTGGCGTTGAGTTGCAGCGACGCGCAAGCCACCAAGGGAAATGGCCGCTGGATCAGTGACCGCGAGTGGGCGTTTGAATTTGAAAAGGACTTGCCACCCGGCGTGAGTTGCACTCTACAGGTGCGTTCAGGGCTCAAATCAGCCTCTGGCTCAATATATACGGGCGCGACCAGCTATAAATTTAATAGTGGCGGGCCTTTCGTTCAGGCGGTCAGGCCATCTCCCCGTGCGCAGATTGACGAAGAACAATATTTTGTTCTGACTTTGAATGGTGCGGCAACGCTGGCCAGCGTGCAGCAAAACGTGTGGTGCGCCGCCGAAGGCTTGGGCGAGCGCATAGCGGTCAAATTGATTGACGGCACGGAGCGCGCTGCCTTGCTTAAATCTCAAGGGCTAGAAAAAGCCGCCGCGCTTGACCCCTTACGGCATGTAACGCTTGCCTGCAACCGCCGCTTGACGCCGTCTGCCCGCGTGCAGTTGGTGTACGGCAAAGGCGTCAGCACGCCCAGCGACATTATCAACAGCGTCGAAAAACGCTTTAATTTTCAGGTACGCGAACCGTTTGCAGCCAGCTTTACCTGCGAGCGCGAAAACGCCCAGTCGGCCTGCCTGCCGATACGGCCCATGAGCCTGAGCTTTAACGCGCCGGTGCCGCGCAAACTGGCTGAGGCCATTCGTTTAACCTCCAACAAAGAGTCACTTAAACCCACGTTTGATGCAGACGGTGATGCTGCCGATGTGGTGAGCAACGTCACCTTTAAGCCTGTGTTTGGCGAAAGCACGTCATTCAAGCTAGAGCTGCCCAAGGGATTCAAAGACGCATCCAACCGCGACCTGCGCAACGCCGACAGCTTTCCTTTGACGGTGGCAACTGCTGCCATGCCGCCACTGGCCAAATTTTCAGCCGCGCCATTTGGCGTTGTCGAGCGTTACGCCGAGCCGGGAAGCAAACCGGGCGATTCGGCCCTGCTGCCAGTGACGCTGCGCAATGTCGAAGCCGCGCTGTTGACCAAAACACTTAGCCCGGGGCAGGTCAGCACGTTGCAACCCAAATCTGACGCAGAAATCATTGCGTGGTTTAAAAAAATAAAACGTTATAACAACTACGAAGTGCCGCGCAAGTTGGCAGCTCTTGATGTCAAAGGCGCGTTGCCGAAAGTATTGGACAAGCGCGATAAAGACTCGGTTCAGTCGCGCATGGTGTCACTGCTTAACGGCCAGACAGGGGTGAAATCGCTCGATCTTCCACGCCCTGAAAAATCTGACAAAACGGAACTCAGGCCGTTTGAAGTGGTGGGCATCCCCCTGCAGGCCGGCTTTCATGTGGTCGAAATAGCGTCTGCCAAGCTGGGCGGCTCGTTGCTGGATGAGCGTTACGGCACCTCGCGCACGATGTACGTTCGCACGTCAGCGCTGGTGACCAACCTTGGGGTGCACTTTAAGCTGGGGCGTGAAAACGCGATGGCTTGGGTCACAACGCTAGACAAAGGCGCAGTGGTGGCCAACGCGCAAGTGGCCGTGTCCAACTGCAACGGAAAAGAAATCGCCAAGGCCACCACCAACGCGCAAGGCATCGCAAACTTTACCGGTCTGTCGCCCGAGCCAGAGCGTTGCAGCAGTGAAAACGGCGAAGGCGGTAACGCGTACTTTGTTAGCGCCCGCTCAGCAGACGATTTAGCCTTTACCTGGAGCGACTGGCACAAAGGCATTGAGCCGTGGCGCTTTAATGTGCCAACCAGCAGCGACGCGCGCCCTGACGAACGCGCCCACACGATTTTTGACCGCACGCTGCTCAGAGCAGGCGAAACCGTGTCAATGAAACATATTTTGCGTTCTGAGACCAGCCAGGGTTTTGCGCTCGCCGCCAGCCAACCTGTGCAACTGGTGGTGACCCACGTCGGCAGCGGCCAGCAGTATGTTCAGCCGCTGGCCTGGCGCAAAACCGCAACCGGTGGGCAAAGTGCTGAAAGCACCTTTGCCATACCGCCCGCCGCAAAACTGGGTGTGTACGAGGTGCAGCTGAAAGGCCAAAACGAGGACAGAAACCGCAACTTTTCGAGTGGCAGCTTTCGGGTCGAAGAGTTCCGCCTGCCAGTGCTTGAAGGCCGGGTAACACCGGTTGAGAAAAAGGCATTGATCAACGCCAAGACTGTGCCTACCGATGTGCAAATCAACTACGTAGCAGGCGGTGGCGCCGCGAATCTGCCTGTACGCGTGTCAGCGCTGGTGCGCAGCAAATCGCTTGGCTATAGCGACTACGACGAGTTCAGTTTTTCGCCACCGCGCGGAAAAAAAGGTGACGCCGAGGGCGGGGAAGAAGAAAACACGGCGTCACAAGACCAGCGCGTGATTGCTGACAAACTGCCCTTGACACTTGACAAGAACGGCACTGGGAAAGTCACCATAGCTGATGTGCCGACAGCCAGGCAGCCGCAAGAGTTGCTGCTGGAAGCCACCTACGCCGACCCCAACGGTGAGGTGCAATCCATACGCAGCGTGAGTACGCTGTGGCCCGCAGGCGTGGTGGCGGGCATCAAGACTGAGGGCTGGGTGTCGAGCTCACAAAAAATCAAATTTCAGGCGCTAGCCCTTGACTTGACGGGAAAAGCTGCCGCCGATGTATCGCTAGAAGTTAAGGCAGTAGCCCGCATCGTCACCACCAGTCGCAAGCGCATGGTCGGTGGTTTTTACACCTACGACAACAAAACTGAAACCAAGGATTTAGGTCAGGTGTGCAGCGGCAAAAGCGATGCACGCGGACTGTTGCTGTGTGAAACCAAACTGGGCGAGGCGGGCGAGGTTGAACTGATCGTTACCGCCAAAGACAAAGAAGGCAACACCATTCAAGCGGCCAGCTCGGTGTACGTGACCAAACAAGGCGAGCTGTGGTTTGGCGGCGAAAACCACGACCGCATGGACGTACTGCCCGAAAAGAAAAGTTACCAGCCGGGCGACATGGCCAAGTTTCAGGTGCGCATGCCTTTCAGGTTTGCCACCGCGCTGGTGGCGGTTGAGCGTGAAGGCATCATTGACACGCAGGTGGTGCAGCTCAATGGGCAAGACCCGACCATCAGTTTAAAAGTCAAAGAAGGCTGGGGGCCGAATGTGTACGTCAGCGTGCTAGCGCTGCGTGGCCGCTTGCGTGAAGTGCCTTGGTACAGCTTTTTTACCTGGGGCTTTAAAGCACCCAAAGAGTGGTGGACATCATTCTGGTACGAAGGCCGTGAGTACGTGGCACCGACTGCGCTGGTGGATTTGAGCAAACCTGCGTTCAGGCTGGGGCTGGCAGAAATTCGCGTGAGTACTAAAGCACATCAACTCGACGTGAGTGTAAAAGCCGACAAAGAAAGCTACGCGGTGCGCACGCAGGCCAAGGTCACGATTCAAGTCAAGTTGCCCAACGGCCAGCCCGCCGCCAATGCCGAGGTAGCGCTGGCCGCTGTTGACCAAGCACTGCTAGAGCTGATGCCCAACACTTCGTGGGGCTTGCTGGACGCGATGCTGCAGCGTCGCGCTTGGGGTGTTGAAACGTCGACCGCGCAGATGGAAATCATTGGCCGCAGGCACTACGGGCGCAAAGCCGTGGCGGCAGGTGGCGGCGGCGGGCGCAGCGGCACGCGCGAGCTGCTAGACACCCTGCTGTTATGGAATCCGCGTGTGCAACTTGATGCGCAGGGCCAGGCAGTTGTCAATGTGCCGCTGAACGATGCGCTGAC
>JANMWH010000370.1:0-3419 GCA_031393945.1 Polaromonas sp.
GTTGCTGGCCACCGGCGTCAAAGATGCACTCGACTGCCGCGAAGCACCCCTTGCGCCCCTTGGCGACATTGAACTGGCGCACGACCGCATGATGATTGCCGGGCTGCGCGGGCTGGGCGCGCAGCTGCAAGACGACATCAAAGCCGGTGGGCCCGCGTATGTGCAGATCGACCCCGACACGCAAATGAACGAGCACACCTGGAACGCCGCCCTGCGCGCTGCGGGCGCAGCACTGGCCGCCACCGATGCGGTGATGGCGGGCGACATTGAAAACGCTTTTTGCGCCGTGCGCCCGCCCGGCCACCATGCTTGTCATGACAAAGCGATGGGTTTTTGCTTTTTCAACAATGTGGCGATTGCCGCGCGCTACGCACTAGAGCGCCACGGCCTTAAACGTGTGGCCATCATTGACTTTGACGTTCACCACGGCAACGGTACAGAAGACATCGTGAAGGGCGACAGCCGGGTGCTGATGGTCAGTTTTTTTCAGCACCCTCTGTACCCCTACAGCGGCACCGAGCACCCGGCCAGCAACATGCTGAATGTGCCGTTGCCGCCCTACACCAAGGGCATGGAAGTGCGTGAAATGATTGAGGCGCAGTGGCTGCCGCGCCTGGACGCCTTCAAACCCGAAATGATTTTTATCAGCGCTGGTTTTGACGCGCACCGCGACGACGAGCTGGGGCAAATGGGCCTGGTTGAGCAAGACTACGCGTGGATCACCAGCCGCATCAAAGACGTGGCCAAGCGGCACGCCAAAGGCCGCATCGTGTCATCGCTGGAAGGTGGCTACGACCTGAATGCGCTGGCGCGCAGCGTGGAAGCGCATATTCGTGTGCTGGCGGACTTGTAGCATTGACAGGAGCTGAAGTGACAGATGTTCTTTCTTTCGTTGTGCACACCACAGACGAGCGCGGTGTGCACACGCTGCTGCTGAATCGGCCCAGCGCTTTTAATGCACTGAGCCAAGAAATGATGACCGCGATGCAAGCTGCGCTAAATGCAGTTGCGCAAGACGCTACGGCGCGCGTCGTTGTTATTGCAGCTGTTGGCAAGGCGTTTTGCGCGGGTCATAACCTCAAGGAAATGCGCGCCCACCCAGAGCTGGCCTACTACCAAAAGTTGTTTGCGCAGTGCACGCGCATGATGCTGACGATTCAAAACCTGGGTGTGCCAGTGATAGCCAAAGTGCAAGGCTTGGCCACTGCGGCGGGCTGCCAGCTGGTGGCCCAGTGCGACTTGGCGGTGGCCTCAAGCAACGCCACCTTCGGCGTGAATGGTATTGATGTGGGCTTGTTTTGCGCCACACCCAGCGTGCCGCTTTCGCGCAACATGGGTGCCAAGCAGGCGATGGAAATGCTGCTGACTGGCGGCTTTATTTCAGCCGATGAAGCCAGGCAGCGTGGGCTAATCAATCGCGCGGTACCGCTTGAATCGCTCGACGCGGAAGTTGAATCGCTGGTGAAGGCCATTGTGGCCAAACCGCGCGAAGCAGTCGCCATGGGCAAGGCGCTTTTTTACAAGCAACGCGAAACCAATATTGAGGCGGCTTACCAATTAGCGGGCCAAACCATGGCCTGCAACATGGCGCACCCCGTAGCGCAAGAAGGTGTGCAAGCCTTCATTGAAAAACGAAAGCCATCATGGCCGGTTTGATATCTAGCAGTACTTTTTTCCCGCCCGGCCTGTTTTCTGGCACTGCCGCGTACCCCAAGCGGCGCATCGATAGTTTTGACGAGTGGCTGACTGCATTGGTGCAACCTACCGCGTTAGTCGAGCATGCCGTGTTGATCGCCAGCGTGGTGTTGGTCTGGCTCGCGGTGCGCCTTTTGCGCCGCGTCGTTGGCAACACAGACAACCAGTCGATTTTTTTCGGCAAACACATTGTTGACGGCGTGCTTTTCCCGCTGCTGCTTTTGTTCACAGCCTACGCCGCCAGCGCGTTGTTGCTGCGAGTTTTGCCGTTGGCGGTGTTTAAAGTCGCGATTCCCGTGCTGGTGTCGTTGGCGGTTATTCGCCTTGGCGTGAAGGTGTTGCAAGCGGCCTTTAAAGACTCGCCTTGGGCGCGTGGGCTGGAGCGCTCTATTTCATGGATTGCCTGGCTGGCCATGCTGCTGTGGGTCAGCGGCTTGCTGCCGGTCATTCTTGAAGAGTTGGACGACATCAAGTGGAAGTTTGGCGGCACCACGCTGTCGGTTCGCACCATGATTGAAGGTGCGTTCACGGCGTCGGTGGTGATTTTGATCACGCTGTGGGTGTCGGCCGCGATTGAGTCACGCCTGCTGCGCTCGGCCACGGGCAATGAGCTGTCGCTGCGCAAGGCGTTTAGCAATGCTACGCGGGTGATTTTAGTTTTTGTCGGCTTGATGGTGGCGCTGTCGGCGGTGGGCATTGACCTGACTGCGCTGTCGGTCGTTGGCGGTGCGATTGGTGTGGGTGTGGGATTTGGCCTGCAAAAACTGGCTGCCAATTACGTTAGCGGCTTTGTCATGCTGGCTGAGCGCAGCGTGCGCATTGGCGACAACGTGCGGGTCGATACCTTTGAAGGCCGCATCACCGACATTCGGGCGCGCTACACGGTGGTGCGGGCGCTGTCTGGCCGCGAATCCATCGTGCCCAATGAAATGTTCATCAGCAACCGCATTGAAAACCTGTCGCTGGCTGACTCGCGTGTGCTGCAGGCCACCGTGGTTTCGGTGGCGTACGACAGCGATGTCGAGCTGGTCATGCGGCTGCTGGTGGAGTCCGCATGCGCGCAAGAGCGTGTGCTCAAGCACCCCGAGCCGGGCGTTAATTTGACCAACTTTGGCCCTGACGGGTTGGAGTTCACGCTGAACTACTGGATGACTGACCCCGAAAACGGGCAGCAAAATTTGCGTTCGCTGGTTAACCTGGCTGTGCTGTCAGCGCTTCGTGCCAACGGCGTGTCGATTCCGTACCCGCAGCGTGTGGTGCATTCTGTGGCTGATGCGGCGCCGCCACCGCCGGCCACACCCGTGCAGGCCGCTGCATCGGCACTAACAGACAGCACCAGCAATTCGACCCGGCCGCCAGACCGGTCATCGGCCGCAACACCCGAGTAGTTTGCAGGGTTTGGTGACGCCGCTCTAAACAGCGGCTGACGCTTGCCTATAATCAAAAAAGAACGGTCGTACTATTTTTGGTTTTTATGTCCTCGCAATCTACCTTTATCCCGTAAAAAACGCGGCAAAGCATAGAATGCAAGGCTGGTTTTACAGCTTACGTTAACGTCAACACGAATGGCACCGCACAGGTCGTCGTCAAACATCATTTTTGGAGCCGCGCAATGAAGGTTTTGGTCCCCGTAAAACGTGTAGTCGACTACAACGTCAAAGTCCGTGTTAAATCTGACGGCACTGGTGTCGATATTGCCAACGTCAAAATGAGCATGAACCCGT
>JANMWH010000439.1:0-3240 GCA_031393945.1 Polaromonas sp.
AGACGGCCGCTTGTTGTACCCGGCTTTTCCGTACACCAACACCACGCTGGTGAGCAGGGCAGATTCTGATGCGCTGTTTGCCTATTTGCGCCAGCTATCCGCCGCCCCGCAGGCCAACACGGCGCACACGGTGCGCTTTCCATACAACTCGCCACTTGCCTTGGCCGTGTGGCGGGCGCTGTACTTCAAGCCCGGCGTTTTTAAAGACGACCCCACGCAAAGCGCCGAGGTTAATCGCGGTGCCTACCTGGTCGGCGGGCTGGGCCATTGCAGCGCCTGCCACGCCGCGCGCAACGCACTGGGCGCCACCGCAGGGCCTGACTTGGCAGGCGGGCTGATACCGCTACAAAACTGGTACGCGCCGTCGCTGGTGTCAAAGCTTGAGGCGGGCTTGGGCGACTGGGCCATTGCAGACATTAAAACCCTTTTTAAAAGCGGCGTAGCTGCCAACGCGTCTGTGATTGGGCCGATGGCAGAAGTGGTGCTGGGCAGTACCCAGCACTGGACGGACGCAGACTTAACCGCCATGGCGCAATACTTAAAAGCGCTCGGCCAAGCGGCGCCAACCCAGCACACCGCAGCCGAACCGGCGTTGTCATTGATGTCGACATCACCCACCGTGCAAGCCAATGCAGCGCCGCAAGGGTCGTCAGAACTGGGGGCCAAGCTGTATGACCAACACTGCACCCAATGCCACGGCGCGGGCGGCGAAGGCCAGCGCGTGGGCAACCAGCTGGCTTACCCCGCCCTAAGAGGAAACCGCGCCGTGCTGATGGCGCAAACCACCAACCTGGTGCAAATTGTGCTCAAAGGTGGCTATGCGCCCGCCACCGCCAGCAACCCGCGCCCTTTTGGCATGCCGCCCTTTGTATTGACGCTGCAAGACAACGAAATTGCCGCCGTGCTGACCCACGCAAGATCTCAATGGGGCAACCAGGCCAGCAGCATCAGCGCGCTGGACGTCAACCGGGTGCGAGACAATCCGGGCAGGTAGTTATGCGGCTATCGCATGGGGGCATGACACAACAGCTATTACTTTCATAGCTGCTCGCGCCCATATTTGTTGCGCTATTGGGCTAAAATGCATATAGAAAAAGCAACTTTTGCGTTAATCACAGCGGCAAAGTAAGCGACTGGGCAAGCGACAGGGTAAGTGACAAAGAAAGTGACAGAGGGAATTTATGCAACGTATCGTTATCATCGGCGGCGGCGCGGGCGGGCTGGCACTGGCTACCCAGCTAGGCAAGCGCCTGGGCAAGAAAAAAAAGGCCCAGATCACGCTGGTAGACGGTGCCCGCACGCACGTGTGGAAGCCGCTGTTTCACCAGTTGGCGGCGGGCAGCTTTGACACCCATGCCGAAGAAATTGAATACCTGGCCCAAGCCCGCTGGAACCATTTTAAATTTCGCCTGGGCCGGCTGACCGGTGTTGACCGCGCCAATAAAACCGTGCAACTGGCCGCCAGCCACGACGCCGCGCGCCGCGAAATCACGCCAGCGCAGTCGCTTGCTTACGACACCCTCATCATTGCTGTGGGCAGCCAGACCAACGACTTTGGCACGCTGGGTGCGGCAGAGCACACCATCAAACTCGACAGCCCCGCGGCAGCCAAGTACTTCAACGCCCGTCTGGTCAACGCGTGTCTGCGCGCACAAACCTTGCCCCGGGTGGAAGGCAAAGCCATGTTGACCGTCACCATCGTTGGCGGCGGCGCTACCGGGGTTGAGCTGGCGGCTGAGCTGCATTCGGCAGCCCGCATCATGGGCAACTACGGCTTCGACAATATCGACCCTGAAAAAGACCTGCAAATTGTGCTGGTGGAAGCCGGGCCGCGCCTGCTGGCCCAGTTGCCCGAGCGCCTCGGCCACGCCGCTGAAAAAGAGCTGCGCAAGCTGGCCATTGACGTGCATGTCAATGAAAAAGTAGTGTCGGTCACTGAAAACGGCCTGACCATGGCCAGCGGCAAGCAAATACCCACCACGCTCACGGTATGGGCAGCCGGCGTGAAAGCCGCCGACTTTTTGGCGACCCTTGGCGGCGCCGAACTGCTGGAGGTCAACAAGCTCAACCAGCTGATGGTCAATGGCAATTTGCAAACCACCCGCGACCCGAGCATTTATGCCTTTGGTGACTGCGCGGCCTGCCCGCAACCCGATGGCACCTGGGTGCCCCCGCGCGCGCAGTCGGCTTACCAGCAAGCGATGTATCTGGCGCGCCACCTGCCCGACCTGATGGCAGGCACGCCAGTCAAGCCCTACCTGTACACCGACCAGGGCTCGCTGGTGTCACTGGCAGAGTATTCGTCGGTCGGCAGCCTGATGGGGTCTTTGAGCAAAGGCAGCTTTTTTGTGGAAGGGCAAATCGCCAAACTCATGTACTGGGCGCTTCACAAGCAGCACCAACTGGCGCTGGGCGGGGTGAAGAAAACGGCGTTGATTACGCTGTCTGAGCTGCTGGACCGCACGCACCGCCCGCGCATCAAACTGCATTGATTTCACACATAATCTAGGCTTTAAAAACCTGACGGAGAACGCGATGGCAAAAGGTCAACAAAACACCAGCAAGATGGTTAAAAAACCGAAAAAAGACACGTCACCCCCAAAATCCGTGTCGCCTGACGCCGTGCGCCCCACGATCGTCACGCAGGTGCCGGTGCGCGGCAAATTGAAGAATAAGTGACCATGAGCGACCAGCCTGAAAATACCCAGGCTGGTAATCCGTTGCATGGGGTTACTCTCGAAAGCGTGGTGACGGCGCTGGAGGCGCACTACGGTTGGGACGAGCTGGGCCAGCGCATTCCGATTCGCTGCTTTCAAAGCGAGCCAAGCGTGGGCTCTAGCCTGAAGTTTTTGCGCCGCACGCCGTGGGCGCGTGACAAGGTTGAAAGCCTGTATTTGTTTATGCTGCGGGACATTAAACGAAGCGGCCCCACGGTGCATAACTTTCCCCCACCCAAGGGCAAAGCAGCTGGTGTCTGACGGCCCCGCCGACCTGGAAATAATTTACGCAGATGCGCACCTGCTGGTGCTTAACAAGCCCGCCGGCTTGTTATCAGTACCCGGGCGGGGCGAAGACAAACAAGACTGTTTAAGCAAGCGCGCGCAAACGAAGTTCTCCGACGCATTGATCGTTCACCGGCTCGACATGTCAACATCTGGGCTGATGTTGATGGCGCGCGGTGCGGCCATGCAAACCGCATTGAGCAAACTGTTTGAAGCGCGGCAAATTACCAAGCGCTAC
>JANMWH010000442.1:0-3833 GCA_031393945.1 Polaromonas sp.
CTTGAAAATTTAGCGGGAGTAGATGTTCATCCCAGGGAAGAAAAACGCGATTTCTGCCTGGGCGGTTTCGGCGGCGTCAGAGCCGTGGACGGCGTTGGCGTCAATACTTTCAGCAAAATCGGCACGAATAGTGCCAGCTGCGGCTTTCTTTGGATCGGTAGCGCCCATCAAGTCGCGGTTTTTTAAAATCGCATTTTCGCCTTCAAGCGCCTGAATCATGACGGGTCCAGAAATCATGAAGCCGACCAGGTCTTTAAAAAACGGGCGATCCTTGTGCACGCCGTAAAAGGCCTCTGCCTCGCCGCGCGAAAGGTGAGCCAATTTGGCAGCAACGACCTTTAAACCAGCCGCTTCGAAACGGGCATAAATCTGACCGATCACGTTTTTTGCAACCGCATCCGGTTTGATGATAGAGAGTGTTCTTTCGATGGCCATTTGCGTTCCTTAGCGTGGGTATTTTTTAAATGTGTGCATTGCTCACAGCCTCTGAGTTTAACCTGCGAGGCGACAATTTGTTCAGCATGACCGTCATAAAACGAGGGCAATATCGAACCCACAGACACGCAGTCACCTATTTTTGTTCCGGCGACCTGTGCTGCCGCCACCCGTGCCGCTAGAACCGTTGTTTCCCCGACCGCCGGCAGGTCTTGGTCGCCCCTGCATCTGACCGTCCCGTTGGCGGGTGAGAGCATCGGCGCCGATGTAGCCAAACGAAGTTTTCATTGGGTCTGGCTGCGATTCGCCAGGACCACGGCCTGGGCGTTGAATGCCCGAACCGCGCGTGCCTGGGCGACCTGCCAAGCCGTTGGGCGGCCTGTCTCCCATTGGGCCCGGACGGCGACTTTGGTTTGGTGCGCCGCCTCGTCGTTGATCGGTATTGGTGCCGCGCACGGGTGCTTCAGTGCCAGTCGGAACCCCATCGTTCATTTGCTTGTGATCTGCCCGATCTGCCGCGCTCGTTAGCGCATGCAGCTCGCGCTCATCCAGCTCAACAAAAGCACCGCGCTTCAAACCGCGCGGCAGCACCATTGCGCCATAACGGATTCGGATCAGCCTGCTCACGGCATGACCTACAGCTTCGAACATCCGCCGCACCTCCCGGTTGCGCCCTTCAGAAAGCGTTACCTTGTACCAGCAGTTGGCTCCCTCGCCCCCGCCTGGCTCGATGGACGTAAATTGAGCAGTGCCGTCTTCTAGGGTGACGCCCTCAAGCAAGCGCTTTTTTTCGTCGTTGCTAAGTGCACCCAGCACGCGAACCGCGTATTCACGCTCCAACCCAAAACGCGGATGCATCAACCGGTTTGCCAACTCGCCAGAGCTTGTAAACAGCAGCAGGCCCTCAGTGTTCAAGTCAAGGCGGCCCACCGATTGCCACTTTCCTTGAAATAGCTTGGGCAGGCGCCGAAACACGGTGGGTCTGTTTTGGGGGTCATCGTGCGTCACGACCTCACCAACCGGCTTGTGATAAGCCAGAACCCGCGCCGGAGGCGGATCAATACGAATGCGCACCAGCTTGTCGTTGACCTTAATCGTGTCGCCGAACTGAACACGTTGGCCGACGTGAGCCGGCTCCGCGTTGACAGAAATACGACCCTCAAGAATCAATTGCTCCATTTCGAGGCGAGACCCCAACCCTGCCTGTGCCAGCACTTTATGCAACTTGGGGGTCTCGGCCTGCGGCGTTAAAACACGCCTCGGCGTGCCGACAGAAATATCTGCCTCGTCCGCGTCGAATTGACCAGTAACGACCTCAACAAACCGAGTAACTGCGCCGGTTTCTCCAGCAGCGCTCAAGGCACTGTTTGCACCACTTGCCTGACCTGCGCCACTATTTTCGGCGTGGAACTCGTTAGCGTGCTGTGTTGGTTCGGAAGAATTCATAATTTTAAGTGGGTGAATCGACTTCGACGGACTGCTCGGCATCCGCGGCCGGCTCGCCAAAAGAATCACCTTGCGAAGCAGGAACTCCGTTTAATCCGAACTCGATTTGTTCAAGCATGCCCGACTGAGCATCGCTACTCTGCATCGCCGGCAGCTGGTCAAGCGACTCAACCCCTAAATCATCGAGAAACTGTTTCGTTGTGGCGTAAAGTGCGGGCCTGCCAACAGATTCCCGATGGCCAATAACATCGACCCACCCTCGGTCTTCGAGCTGCTTGAGGATCAAACTGTTGATCGTGACGCCCCGAATGTCTTCCATGTCGCCCCGGGTAACGGGCTGCCTGTAGGCAATGATTGCAAGGGTTTCGAGTGTGGCGCGGGTATAGCGCGGCGGTTTCTCGGGATGCAAGCGATCTAAAAATTCACGCATATGCGGCCTGCTCTGAAAGCGCCAGCCGGTTGCCACTTGAACAAGCTCAACGCCCTTGCCAGCCCATTCGTTTTGCAGATCTTCAAGAGCTGATTTAATGCTGTCAGCAGTCAATTGCCCGTCGAACAAAACCCCCATCTCTCGCAACGGCAAAGGTTGCGGAGCGCAAATAAGAGCCGTCTCAAGGACACGTTTTGCATCCGTCGTATTCATTGGTAAGGAACTCAGTTCTTGGTTCTGGTTTAACGACTGTCGCCCGATGAATAAGGGCTGACCACCACTTTAGCGGGCACATGAACTAAAGCGCGATGAAAGTGTTAGCGGGAGGGTTTTGGCCTCGCAGGCATCCTTAATTGTATCGCAGGCCTAGCTCAAACAGCCCAGCCGCCATATCAGGCGGCAGGGGTGACTCAAACTGCATCCAGGCTCGGCTGCTCGGGTGTTCAAAAGCCAGCCGGGTGGCATGCAAAGCCTGGCGCTGCATACCAGCGGCCAGGTGCCCGCCGTAGACGATATCTGCGACAAGCGGATGTCCCAACGCCGCCATGTGCACGCGAATTTGATGAGTACGCCCTGTATGCAACTTGCATTGCACAAAACAAAAATCTGGGTTGCCATGCAAAAATGTTACGTCTGTCTTGGCGGTCTTGCCTGCACTCTTTTCAAGATCGACTACCGCCATGCGCAGTCGATTTTTTGGGTCGCGCCCGACCGCCAGCTCAACATTTTTGGTTTTTGCCCCTTGCCATTGTTGGTGCGCTATGGCCAGATATTGCCGATTGACAGTCCGCGCAGCAATCATTCTGATAAGTTCATCCATGGTTTGCCTCTGCCGTGCGACCACCATCAAACCGCTGGTGTCTTTATCTAGCCGGTGCACAATGCCGGCCCTCGGCAACAGCATTGCCTTTGCGTCGCGCGCTAAAAGACCGTTGAGCAGCGTACCGCTCCAATTGCCGGGAGCGGGATGAACCACCAAACCGGCTGGCTTGTTAATTACCAGCAAAAAGTCATCTTCATAGACCACGTCAAGGGACATTGCCTCGGGTTTGAATGCCTGGCTTTGGGGTGTTGGCTTTAGCTCAACGCTCAAGGCATCGCCAGCTTTTACTTTGGCAGAGGCTTTGGTTTGCAAAACGCCATTGACGTTTACCGCACCGCCCAGAATCAGCTGCTGAAGATAGCTGCGTGAAAATTCAGGCACCGCCACAGCCAAAGCGCGGTCAAGCCTTTGCGCATGCAGCTCTACCGGCACAGAAACCCGGCGCAATTCAACGGCAGACAACTCAACCCAGCCGTCTGCGGAGTCTTGATCGACTTGCGCAGAACCACTTTGCGGTGTGGCGCTAGATATAATTGGGTGATCGATTGCAGGTTCAGTCATATCTAAAGGTTAGCGGCCATGTTCACTTGTAAATTATCGGTTCTTCTGAAAAGACCAGCGCTTGCCTTGGCGGTAATCGGTTTTGGGTTGGCATTGACTGCCTGTTCAACGGCGCCCGTGGATCCCACCGGCAACTGG
>JANMWH010000447.1:0-12630 GCA_031393945.1 Polaromonas sp.
AACGTGAAGTGCTCTTTGCAACGTAAGAAGGAGAAAACTATGGCAACTGCGAAAAAACCTGCGGCTAAAAAAGCTGCTCCAGCGAAGAAAGCCCCTGCAAAAAAAGTAGCCGCTAAAAAAGCGCCTGCCAAAAAAGCACCGGCTAAAAAAGCGCCCGCTAAAAAAGTAGCCGCTAAAAAAGCACCAGCGAAAAAAGCTGCTGCCAAAAAAGCGCCAGCTAAAAAAGCGCCAGCGAAAAAAGCTGCAGCCAAAAAAGCCCCGGCCAAAAAAGCCGCAACTAAAAAAGCGCCAGCAAAGAAAGCCGCAGCAAAAAAGGTAGCGAAGAAACCCGCTGCCAAGAAAGCCGCGAAAAAACCTGCTGCCAAGAAAGCCGCGAAAAAACCCGCTGCCAAAGCACCCGCTGCACCGGCTGCCCCTGCGGCTCAGACAACTCTGAACCCGCAAGCCGCCTGGCCGTTTCCAACAGCCAGCAAGCCGTAAGCAGTAAGGTACTTCTGCTTAGAAAGCCCAGCATTAACAATGTTGGGCTTTTTTTATGAACGATGGCGCTGGTTCGGCGCTATAAAATTAAGAGCTTCTTGCGCCCGTATTTATTGGCGAAAAGCCCAAAAAAGCCCAAAAATTAGCCTGTTATGGCATCAAGAGAGTAATTTTGTCCACCCCTGAATGCGATTTTGTGGGCGCCCACGCGGTTGCCCAGTTCTGCGCAGCGAACCAGCGTCCATCCCTTTTCCAGGCCAAAAAGTAAAGCCCCGCGAAATGCGTCACCGCAGCCGGTGGGGTCAACGACTTCTACAGCCTTCACAGGTGCAACAGCGGTTTTTTCTCCGTTTACCCAGACTTCGCTTCCTTCCGCTCCCAAAGTCACGATCAATCCCTCGACTCGCCGTGACAGCTCTGCGCAGTTAAGGCCGGTGCGGTCACATAACAGCTTGGCTTCATAGTCATTTACGGCCACCCAAGTGGCCAGCTCCACAAAATGCAAAAGCTCCGCGGCGGCAAACAAGGCCAGGTTTTGTCCTGGATCAAATACAAATGGAATGCCCGCTGCCTTGAATTGTTCGGCATGTTGCAACATGCCATCCCGCCCATCCGGCGCCACAATCCCAATATTGATATCGTTGCGCGCCGCAATGGTGGTGGTGTGCGATTGCATCATTGCACCGGGGTGAAACGCGGCGATCTGGTTGGTGTCTTGGTCCGCCATGATCATTGCCTGGGCGGTGTAGCTGCCCTCTATTTCGCGAATGAACTCGGTGTTGATTCCCATCTCATTAAGGCGGTTCACGTACTCGGCCCCGTCGCTGCCTATCGTTCCCATCGGCAGCGGGTTCCCGCCGAGCTGCTTGAGTGCATACGCGATGTTGCCTGCGCAGCCGCCGTAATCGCGCCGCAGCGTAGGGACGATGAACGAAAGGTTAAGAATGTGGATTTGATCTGGCAATATCCGGTCAGAAAATCGACCGTCGTAACTCATGATGGTGTCAATGGCGATAGAGCCACAAATTAAAGCAGGCATAGTTTTTAGTTAAAAGTTATAAAAAGATTACAGGGACGAAAAACGGGTGACTTGGATTCGACTTGACTTGACTCGACTCGACTCGAATTAGCCGGAAAATCTTGCATGCTCAGGTCTTGTGGGCAGCGGCAAGACCATTGCAGCGTGCCCATGCTGATCACGGGTAAAACGCCAACAGGCGATAACCAGCCACGCGTGAGTTGGGCGAACCAACGCCGCGCGGTAACGCGGAGGCAGAAACGTCAAGCACTACTGCCCCCTGAAAATCTGCCGCCGCCGCTAACAGCGCAGCACTTGCACCGAACTGTGCCGGGGCCAGCACGCGCCTTATTACTGCTTGGTCCTGCGTATCAGTCAATGTCACCTCTAAAGACGGCATGGCTACTGCAATGGCCCCCAGGTTTTTAATGGAGAAACTGAGCTTGTAGCTGTCTGTACCCAGCTTGGTGAAGGTAGAGCTGTCGATAACAACGGCGTCAATTTTTCTAAGCGGGCCAAGCTCGCATTCCATAAAACTACACAACGCTTGCACAGTGGGTTGGAGCCGTGGCTCTAGCAGCACCAGGTGGTCTTTTTGCTGAAGCACTATTTGCAGCAACAGGCCGACTAGAAGCAGTATTGCAACAAAGGCTAGCGCCACCCGAACCCAGAGCTTTCTCCAAAACGCCTGACGCCGCGCGTGCCGCACAAACGACACGCCGTTAGCTGCTGCGGCGCTTTCCTCGGCTTTTATTTCTTCGTTAAGTAAACTGGCTGGCGATTGGGTCAAAGATGACTTGACTGCGGGTGCGACCACTGCAGGGGGCGGCAGCGACGGTGGCACTTCGTCCCGCTCGTCACCCCTTTCTTTGGCGGCAGTGGACGCCATAACCGCCGCACGCAGGGAGCTTTCAAAATCGTCTTCTAAATCAGCCTCATCTGCTGGGTTGGCTGTGACCTCGGTGATGGGGGGTGTATTAATGGCTTGTGTTGCATTGCCTGCTTGGCTGCCGTGCAGCACGTCTTGAAATTCTTGTTCGTCTTGCAGGTGCATCGATGCGTCAAACACGTCTGAACATTGCCCACAGCGAACCCAGCCTTGAGAGACTTTTAATTGGTCAGCTACGACGTTGAACATCGTGCCGCAAGCGGGGCAGCGCGTAATCATCATGAACCCATTTATTGTAAGTGGGTGTAGCGCGTGCAGCGCAGGCTAACAACGCAGTCAGCCATCGCAACTACAGCCTGGCTGTCATTAAAACCCAGCCGTCTTCGCTGTCTGCTACGTGCAGTGAACACCAAGGCAAATAAGCGGCTTTAAGTTCATCTGCCTGGCGCTCCAAAATGCCGGCCAGTATCAAGTGGCCTCCTTTTTCTACGCGACCGCAGAGCAAAGGCGCCAGCACTTTAAGCGGCGTAGCCAAAATGTTGGCCAACACGGTTTGATAAGCGCCTTCAGCCGTATCAGGCAACCCGGTACGGAGCTGTGTCTGGTTGGCGTCGGCATTGGCGCGGGTGGACTCCACCGCTGCTGGATCAATGTCCACCGCATCAATCCGTGAAGCGCCAAACTTGGCTGCGCCAATGGCCAAAATACCTGACCCGCAGCCGTAGTCCAGCACTCTGCCGAATGGATTAGCCTCGGCTTGACCACTGACTGCCGTATCGCTGCTGTTGAATAGTGCTCCACGGTTTGCAATCCACCGCAAACACATCCTGGTAGTAGGGTGGGTTCCGGTACCAAACGCCAGACCGGGATCGAGCCGAATGACGCGCACCGCTTGCTCTGGCGGCTCATGCCAAGTCGGCACAATCCAAAAATCAGGTGTGATCTCCACTGGCGCGAATTGCGACTGCGTCAGCCGTACCCAGTCTTGCTCTGGCACCGTGCGAATCGCCACCACGCTGCAGCCCGCAAAGAAATCTTGTACAGCGAGCAGGTCAGCCGCTTCGCGCGCCAAGACCTCGCTCGGGAACAAAGCCACCAGCCGCGAGCGCTGCCAGCCCGATTTGGGCGGCGGCATGCCCGGCTCGCCGAAAAGCGCTTGTTCGGCTGGCGTGTGCGCATCGGCGTCTTCCAGCGACACGCTCAGTGCATCCAGCGCTTCCAGGGCGTCGCTAACAGGCTCAAAAGCGCTTTCAGGAACCAACACAACCAGCTCGAAAATACTCATGTGCTGCGCTTTTTACGGTTAGCGAATGCGCTTGGACAGCCACTCTTCCAGGTAGTGAATGTTTGTGCCACCGTCGATAAATTTTGCGTCCACCATTAACTCGCGGTGCAGCGGAATATTGGTATTGATGCCCTCAACCACGGTCTCGGCCAGTGCAGTGCGCATGCGTGCCAGCGCTTGCTCTCGCGTGTCGCCATGCACAATGATTTTGCCAATCATGGAGTCGTAGTTGGGCGGCACAAAGTAGTTGGCGTAAATATGTGAATCCACCCGCACGCCCGGCCCGCCTGGCGTGTGCCAAGTGGTGATGCGCCCCGGAGACGGCGTGAACTTGTACGCGTCTTCGGCGTTGATCCGGCATTCAATCGAATGGCCTTTAATCTCAATCTGCCGCTGGGTAAACGGCAGCTTTTCACCCGCTGCAACCATGATTTGCGTACGCACAATATCCACGCCGGTCACCCACTCAGTCACAGGATGCTCCACCTGCACCCGGGTGTTCATTTCAATGAAGTAAAACTCGCCGTTTTCGAATAAAAATTCAAAGGTACCCGCGCCCCGGTAGCCAATTTTTTTGACGGCTGCCACGCAGCGCTCACCAATTCGCTCAATCAGCTTGCGCGGAATTCCCGGCGCTGGCGCTTCTTCAATGACCTTTTGGTGGCGGCGCTGCATAGAGCAATCGCGCTCACCCAGCCACACGGCGTTTCGGTGCTGGTCGGCCATAATTTGAATTTCGATATGCCGCGGGTTCTGCAGGAACTTTTCCATGTAGACCTCCGGGTTGCCGAATGCCGCCGCTGCCTCAGCTTTAGTCGTTTGCACCGCATGCAGCAGCGCCGCCTCGGTATGCACCACACGCATGCCTCGCCCGCCGCCGCCTGCCGCCTTGATGATGACGGGGTAACCCACCTGCTTGGCGGTGCGTTT
This sequence comes from Polaromonas sp., assembly GCA_031393945.1. Lineage (GTDB taxonomy): Bacteria > Pseudomonadota > Gammaproteobacteria > Burkholderiales > Burkholderiaceae_C > Polaromonas. Next base: position 4,603 of record JANMWH010000447.1, read on the forward strand.
GATGAAGGCGGCGTCATCGGGCAGCGCGCCCTCTGAGCCCGGCACACAGGGCACGCCGGTTTTGATCATGGTTTGCTTGGCCGATACCTTGTCCCCCATGGTGCGAATGGATTCGGGTGAGGGGCCAATAAACTTGAAGCCGCTTTTTTCAACCCGCTCCGCAAAGTCGGCGTTTTCGCTTAAAAAGCCGTAACCCGGGTGAATTGCCTCGGCGTCGGTCACTTCAGCAGCTGAAATAATCGCCGGCATATTCAAGTAGCTGTCTTTAGAAGGCGCTGGCCCGATGCAAACCGATTCGTCGGCCAATCTGATGTATTTCGCGTCGCGGTCAGCTTCAGAGTAAACCATGACGGCTTTGATGCCGAGTTCACGGCAAGCGCGCTGAATGCGCAGAGCAATTTCACCGCGATTAGCGATCAGTATTTTTTTAAACATGCCGCCTCGCCGTCAATCGATCAAATACAAAGGCTGCCCATACTCCACTGCTTGGCCGTTTTCACACAGAATTTTGCTAACCGTTCCCGACTTGTCAGCTTCAATCTCGTTCAAAATTTTCATTGCTTCAATGATGCAGATGGTCTCGCCTTCTTTGACGACACTGCCCACTTCTACAAACGGCTTGGCGCCAGGGCTGGCAGACCGATAAAACGTGCCAACCATGGGTGACTTGACTGAATGGCTGGTGGATTCCGCTGGTAAAGCTTCTGGTGCCAGCGCTGCGGCTACAGGTGCTGCCGCCATTGCTGGGGCTGCCATCGTCATGGCGGGCTGCTGCATTACCAACGGCGCGCCGCTTGATTTAACGATGCGAACCTTGCCTTCTGCTTCAGTGATTTCGAGTTCAGACACATTAGAGTCTGACACCAGGTCAATCAGTGTTTTGAGTTTTCTCAGGTCCATGCAGTAGTCTCCAGCTGTTTGCAGATGATTGTCGACCGTGTCGGCAATTTGGCATCTTTGGGTGCTTACTTTTTGCTTTTGCGCTTTAAAGCCGTCAAAAGCCGATAACTTTTTTGGGTTTGTGAAGCCCCGAAACGTTGATGCGCAGAGTGTACTCGACGTAGAAACGGATTGAATCACAAAAGACAAGTTGATTCAGGCGATGTTGAAGTCGGTTTAAGCTAAATTAGCTACTTTTAGCTATTAATGCAGCCAGTTATCGAAAAATGCAATTCTTATTGGCAACCCGCCGTTATTTCAACTTTGCCCAGGTGGCCAGGTCATCTTTCGAGACTTTACCCGTCTTGCGCACCAGCAAGTCGCCAGACGCACCCAGCACCACCGTGAACGGCAAACCGCCTGCAATGTTGCCCAGCGTTTTGCTCAGTTCGGTTCCATCAAGCCCCGCCATGCCGACTGCATAACTCAATGGCCGGGTTTGCAGCCACCTGCGCACCATGCTGGGCTGGTCCACCGCCAGGCCTAGCACCTGCCAGCCCTTGGCTTTTTGTTCTCGGTAAAAAGCGTCAAGCAGCGGAAGCTCTTCGACGCAGGGCGGGCACCAGGTCGCCCAAAAATTAAGCAGCAACGGCTTGCCCCGAAAACTGCTCATGGCTTGTGGTTTGCCGTCTGGCGTGTCAAAGCTCATGGCCCACAGCGCGTCGGTTGCGGCTTTGCTTTGTGGGGTGGAAAGCGTCGCGGGCTCGTACTTCAGCCAAGCTGCGCCAACGCCTGCCAGCGCGGCAGCTGCGCCAGAGCCGATGTAGAGCAGGTTTCGGCGGTTCATGGCGCGGGGGCTTTTGCGTTAACTGAATTCATAACCGTGAATTTTTGCACAGCCGCCATATCGCCGCGCGGCTTGCGGCCCTTGTCGTCTGGCTTGAGTGCACCGCGCAGGTCGTCGTGGTCGTACACCATGAAGTGCACACCTATGTTTTCGTTCAGGGGTTTGCATAGGCTGCTCAAGCTCAGCGCTTCGACTTTGCCGCCAGTAAGCCGGTCACGGTGCGCGGCTCGTAGTCAACGTTGTGCTCAATCAGTGCAATTTCTGCTGACTTGGAGTCATCACAAAACAGCTGAATGTAAATATCACTCAGCCGCGTAGCCGTGCCATGCCACACCGCTCCAGCCAAATGCGGCCTGAAATCTGCCATGCGCTGCATCCAGACCAAAGCCAGCTCCCGCAGCGCCGCCAGCTCAGTAGGTTGGGTATCAGCACAAAACACCGCGATGTACTCAATCACCGCGTCTTCAATTTCAGCGTTGTCAGGCAGCGCAGTTCGGGCAGGCAAGCCCATCTGTTTGACAGCACGCCGCTTGGCCGGGCCGTATTCAAGGCCTTCTTCCACCACCAGGGCGGCGGCAGTGGCGGCTATTTCGGATTGGAGGGTGGTCATGAAAACACTGGCAAAAAACGTAACTCATGAAGTTTAGGCCAAGCGTGCAAAACTGCGTTTGACTCCTAGAATACCTCGATGCACATACACATACTCGGAATTTGCGGCACGTTCATGGGCGGCTTGGCTGCTCTGGCTGTGGAGGCGGGGCACAAAGTGACGGGATGCGACGCCGGCGTGTACCCGCCCATGAGCGACCAGCTGCGCGCCCTCGGCATTGAGTTGATTGAAGGCTACGGCGCAGATCAGTTGGCCTTGAGCCCCGATGTGTTTGTGGTGGGAAATGTGGTTTCACGGGCGCACGTTGACGGCAAACCCAAATACCCATTGATGGAAGCCATCCTCAACGCGGGCCTGCCCTACACCAGCGGCCCACAGTGGCTCAGCGGCCATGTGCTGCATCACCCCACGCACCATGTCACCGGCCCACGCCATGTGCTGGCTGTGGCGGGCACCCATGGCAAAACTACCACCACGGCCATGCTGGCGTGGATTTTGGAATGCGCTGGGTTGCGGCCGGGCTTTTTGGTCGGCGGTGTTCCGCTTAACTTTGGCGTGTCGGCCCGGCTGGGCGTGGGCAACACCTTCGTTATAGAGGCAGACGAATACGACACCGCGTTTTTCGACAAGCGCAGCAAGTTTGTGCACTACCGCCCGCGCACGGTGATTTTGAACAACCTCGAATTCGACCACGCCGATATTTTTGATGACCTGGCCGTCATTGAGCGGCAATTTCACCACTTGGTGCGCACCGTGCCGTCAACCGGGCGGGTGGTGGTGAACGCCACTGAAGAAAGTTTAGAACGCGTTATTGCCCAAGGTTGCTGGTCTGAACAAGTCCTTTTCGGCAAAGCTTGGGCCAACAAAGACGGTTTTACGGCGCAAGGCGAGCCGGGCGACTTTGCGGTGCTTAAAGCCGGCAAGCAGGTGGCGCGCGTTCAGTGGGCGGTTAGCGGCGTGCACAACCAGCTCAACGCGCTGGCCGCAATTGCCGCCGCCGAGCATGTGGGCGTCGCCCCACAAACTGCCGCAGACGCACTGGCCAGTTTTCAAAACGTCAAGCGCCGCATGGAAGTGGTGGGCGTTGTCCGAAAAGACGGCGGCAACATCGCCGTATACGACGACTTTGCGCACCACCCCACGGCCATTCACACTACGGTGGACGGCCTGCGCCGCCAGCTCAATGCGGCAGGCAAGGCGGCTGACCGCATATTGGCCGTGTTTGAGCCGCGCAGCAACACCATGAAGCTTGGCATGATGACGGCGCAGTTGCCGCGCGCGCTAGAGTCAGCCGACATCGCCTTTTGCCACGCAGACGGCCTGGACTGGGACGCCAAAGCCGCGTTGGCGCCGATGGTTGACCGGGCCATGGTCGCTGGCAGCATTGACGAGCTGGTGGCCCAAGTCAAAGCCAAAGCGCAGCCGGGCGACCATATCCTTTGCATGAGCAACGGCGGTTTTGGCGGCATTCATGCCAGGTTGTTGCTGGCTTTGGGTAGCTAAACGCTATATATTCAATAGCTGCTTGCGCCCGTATTTATTCGGCTAGAAGCAAAAATAGCTTGTAAAAATCACAAAGTGCCAAGATTGGCACAATACTGCCATGCACACAGATGCCATTCACAAAACCGCGTTAGTTTTATTTTCAGGCGGACAAGACTCGACCACTTGCCTGGCACAAGCCTTGTCTAAATACGAACGGGTCGAAACCGTGGCTTTTGACTACGGTCAGCGGCACATTGTGGAGCTCCACGCGCGGCTTGATGTGCTGCGTGAAATCAAAGCGCAGTTTCCGCAGTGGGCCAACAAGCTCGGTGCAGACCACCTGCTTGACCTGGCGGTGCTGGGCCAGGTCAGTGATACCTCACTCACGCGCGATGTGGCTTTTAAAATCGAAAGCTCGGGCTTGCCCAATACCTTTGTGCCCGGCCGCAACCTGCTGTTTTTAACGCTGGCAGCCGCGCTGGCGTACCGGCGTGATTTGCAGGTGCTGGTCACTGGCGTGTGTGAAACCGACTTTTCAGGCTACCCGGATTGCCGCGACGACACCATCAAGGCCATGCAGCTGGCGCTGTCGCTCGGCATGGACAAACGCTTTTTTATTGAAACGCCGCTGATGTGGATTGACAAGGCCGACACCTGGGTGCTGGCCTATTTACTGGGCGGCCAGCGGCTGGTTGATTTGATTGTGGAGCACACCCACACTTGCTACATGGGCGACAGGTCGCGTCGGCATGCCTGGGGCTACGGCTGCGGCACTTGCCCCGCCTGTGAGCTGCGGGCGCGCGGCTATGCCAGGTATTCAGAACAAATTGCCAGAGAACACGCTGGCAAATAGGCGGGCAACTATGCTGACCATGGCTTGCCTGCCGTTTCAACCACGCACCGCGTAATCACGGGCGGCTCAGCGCCGACATGAAAGGCCAGCTTGCGCTCACGCAGCGTGACGTCGCTGGCGGTCACGCGGTCAAACCGGCGCAGGTGTTCGGTCCAGGTGTCATCAATAATCTGCTCAATGTAGTGGCCGGGCTTGCCCATGTCGCGCAGCAGCGACCAACCCAATGCGCCCTGGCGCAGGCGGCTGCTGCGGCTTGTCTGCATGAGCGCTTTGAACTCACTGGCGTGCAGCGGGTCAATCTGGTAGGCAATCGTCACCACCACGCGGCCCTCGCCGGGCGGCGAGTCAGCCACTGGCGCCTTGAATTCGCGCGACGGGCTCAAGTCCTCTTCCAGGCTCAGGTCCAGCACAAACCGCTGGGCCAGCAGCATGGCGATCGTGCCGCTGGCAGCAGCCGCTACCAGCGCTGCCGTTACGCTGGCGCTGGTGGCCACTTGGCCCCACAGCGCCGCGCCCAGCGCACTCGCACCCATGATGGCCATTTGGTACATCGACATGCCGCGTGCCCGCACCCAGTCGGGCAGCGCCAGCTGGGCCGACACGCTGAGCGAGTTGGCACACGCTATCCACGCCATACCGTTCAACACCATCGCCGGCACGGCCACCCAGGCGCTGTGCGAAACCGCCATGACTGCAGTAGAGGCCGATTGCAGCATGGTGGCGCGCAGCACCAGCGTTTCGCGCGGCATCAGTTGGCGCAGGCGCGGCAAATACAACGCGGCGGCAATAGCACCCGCGCCCATGGCAGCCAGCAGCAGTGTGAAGGTGCCTGCACCGCCGCCCGTCAGGTTGCGCGCAATCAGCGGCAGCAACGCCAGCAGCGCGGTGGAGTGAAAGAAAAAAAGCGCAATTTGCAGCAGCGTCATGCGCAGCCGGCTCGACTGCGCCACGTACTGCATGCCCACCCGCATGGCGCTGGCCAGGCGCTCGCGCCCCAGCGGGTTGGGGCTGTGCACGCGCCGCCAGCGCATGATGACAAAGCCTGAAATCACCGACAACACGGCATTCAAAACAAACACATACTGCGTGCCAGCACTGGCAATCAGCGCACCAGCCACCAGTGGGCCGACGATGCGCGACGCATTCATCGCCACGCCGTTCAGCGCCAGCGCGGCGGGGAGCTGGTTGCGCGGCACCAGCTCGGGCACGATGGCGGCAAACACCGGCCAGCGCATGGCCAGGCCCACGCCGTTGGCAAACGTCAGCGCGAGCAGCAGCGGCGGGTTGAGCACATCAGCAATTACGGCAACGCACAGCAGCACGGCTACAGTGGCTATCCAGAATTGCGTGGCAATAAAATAGCGCCTGCGGTCCAAAATATCCGCCAGCGCGCCGCTGGGCAGGCCCAGCAAAAACACCGGCAGTGTGGCAGCGGTTTGCACCAGCGCCACCCACAGCGGCGTGGTGGTCATGGACGTCATCAGCCACGCGGCGGCAACGTCGCTCATCCACATGCAGATGTTGGCCGTGAGCCAGGTGGCCCACAACATGCGAAACACCGGCAACTTGAGCGGGCCCAGTGCCGACAAGTCAGCGTTGCTGGGCGGTGCGGCCTTTTCGGCTTGGGCAGGTTCGTCAGGCATTCAGCGTGGGTTTCAATTCGCTCTGGCGCACGGTGTATCCCGCATCCGCGTGGTCAGCCTGCTTTTCAAACGCCCATTGCTGATTATGAAAAGCCGCCACGCTGGGCCGGTGCGCAATCGACACCAAGCCGCCGCCCGCTGCAGTCACTTGCGCCAGCAGTTTGCCGTACAGCGTGTTTTCAGCGGTGGTGTCTAGTGCGCCGGTGGCCTCGTCTGCAAAAATCCAGCTCGGTTTTTTAAGCAGCACCCGCGCAATTGCCAAACGCTGCTGTTCGCCGCCTGAGAGTTTTTGGCCCCAAGCGTCCGACTCGTCCAGTTTGCTACATAGACTGGGCAGCAGCGCGTCAGTCAGGGCTTGGGTCAACTCAGCATCTGTGTAGTCGGTAGCGGGTTGCGGGTAAGCCAACGCATTGCGTAGCGAGCCTTCCGGAAAGTACGGCCGCTGCGGAATAAACATGGCGTTGGCGGGCAACTGGGTGCGCCCGGTGCTAAATGGCCAAATGCCCGAAAACACCCTGAACAAGCTTGATTTACCGCTGCCCGATGGCCCGCTTAGCAAAACATTATTGCCCGGCTTGGCTACCAGGTTAACGCCGCTCAGGAGTGTTTTTCCGTTGGGCAAACGTACCGCCATGTCGCTGGCCTGCAAAGCATTGCCTGCTACCAAATGCGTAGCTTCTGACGCCCGATCTTGCTCGGCCAGGCGCACAAAAGTCTCTTCAAAACCCGACAAACGCTGCGTGGTGGCGGCCCAGCTGGCCAGGCTTGAATAGTTGTCTACAAACCAGCTGAGTGAGTCTTGCACTTTGCCAAAAGCCGTGGCAATTTGCATCAATTGGCCGAGCTGAATTGCGCCGCTGAACAAACGCGGTGCGGCCACCACAAACGGAAAAATAATGGCCGCTTGGCCAAAAAACGACGTGAACCACACCAGGTTTTTTTGCGCCCGAATCAGCTGTAAATAGTTGGTCAGCACATCTGCAAAACGCAGGCCCAGCTGCTTTTTTTCAACCGCTTCACCCTTGTCAAGCGCAATCGACTCGCTGAACTCCCGCACCCGCACCATGCGATGCCGAAAGTCGGCTTCATAGCGCTCTTGAAAAAAGTTAAGCACAACCTGCTTTTTACCAATCAGGTGGCTGAGCACACTGCCCACCAGGCAGTACAGCACCGCTGCCCACACCATGTAGCCTTGAATCGTGAAATTCTGACCACCCAAACTGAAGCTGATCGGGCCAGACAGCGCCCACAAAATGCCGATAAAGCTGACCAACGTGACCACGGCGTTCAGCAGCCCCATGCTGAGCGACACCGAAAAAGAGGTGAACTTGTTGATGTCTTCCTGAATGCGCTGGTCGGGGTTGTCTGGCGTGGCGGCAGCGCCATTGCTGGCTGGCGCCGCGCCCCCACCTGCAGCCGCAGGTGGTCCACTAAACCGCGCCAGCTCCATCGTGTAAAAAACCTGGCCGGTCAGCCAGCGGTCAAGGTAAAAGTTCGTCATCCACGCGCGCCAGCGCACTTCCAGCAACTGCGTCAGATAAAACTTGTACACCGCAATCACAATGCCGCCAAAGGCCAGGTACGTGAACACGCCCATCTGCTGCCAAAACACGGGCTGGTCGCGCTTTTCCATGGCGTTATAAAAGGCGCCGTACCAGTCATTAAACAGCACCGCCACGTAAACCGTGGCCAGGTTCAACGCGACGATGGC
>JANMWH010000474.1:0-1667 GCA_031393945.1 Polaromonas sp.
CAAGCTGGTTTTACCGGCACCGTTAGCCCCCAACACGCGCAACAACTCGCCGGGCGCTAATTGCTGAGTCAAGCCGCTGAACAAGGTGCGGCCACCCCGAACGCAACTGACGGCGTCAAGGCGCAAAGCGGGCGGGGTTGAAGGCTGCAAGTGGGCGGGAGTCGTGGTCACGTTAGCAAACGCGCAATGGTTGTTACCAGGCTGCGACGCAAGAAATTCAAGTGCTTATTATGGCGGTTGCCCCGGGCAGGCTGGCCTCAGAAACAGGGGATGGGCTGCGCGCAAAGCAGCCACTGGCGCTAACTACCAGCCGCCCAGCGGGTGCTTGATAAACTAGCGCTCCCGGTGTGGACGTGTCTCTATCGCCCATTCCGGCCCAAAAATCCCTATCAAATATCAACCTAGCCCAGTAATTATGGGCGCGCCCAGCTATGACTTTAATAGCAATTTTAATCGGCACGCTGGTGGCTGGCATTGGCAGCGTGTGGCTGGCAGCTGCGCTTAGCTTTGGCCTGATGGCCAAATACACGCAGCACATGCTTAGCCTGGCCGCCGGCGCGCTGCTGGCTACCGCTTTTATGCACCTGCTGCCTGAAGCGTTTGAAAGCCAGGTCGGCGCGCAGGCGCTGTTTACGGCGCTGCTGATTGGTTTGGTGTTTTTCTTTTTGCTTGACAAGGCGGAACTGTGGCACCACGGGCATGAACATGGCGGTGGGCATGTTGGTGGGCACGGACATGCTCATTCAGTCGATCACCAACACGACCATGGCAAAGCATCCACATCAGGTGGCTGGGCGGTACTGGCGGGCGACAGCGTGCATTGCTTTGGCGACGGCATTTTGATTGCATCAGCTTTTATGGCCGACATGCGACTGGGCGTGGTAGCGTCGCTTGCCGTATTGGCGCACGAAGTACCGCACCACATGGGCGATTTGGCGGTGCTGCGCCAGTCGTCAAGTGACCCCCGCGCGGCCATCGTCAAAGTGTCTTTGGCAGGGGCGGTAACTGCCCTTGGCGGCGTGCTGGGCTACGCGCTGGTCGACCAGTTGTATGACTTTTTACCGTTCTTTTTAATCATCGCGTCGAGCAGTTTTATTTACGTGGCGCTGGCTGACTTGATTCCCCAACTGCAAAAGCGCGCGTCACTGCAAGAAACCGCCGCACAAATTGCGTGGTTGCTGATTGGTATTGGGCTGGTGACGATGATCAGCGGACTGGCGCACGCGAGTTAACGGCAAACGCTGAGCCTGAACGGTGTAAGCCGATTAGGGGTTCAACCCTGCGCCATTGGCCGGCTGGCGTCGCTGCACCAGTCGCTCCAGCTGCCTGCGTACAAACCTAGCGTGGTTGAATCGCCCAAGCCGGCGATTTGCATGGCCAACATATTGGGTAAAGCGCTCACGCCGCTGCCGCAGCTGTGCACCACGGTCGCCGGGTCTCGGCCTGCTAGTAACGCCTCAAACTCCGCTTTAAGCACCGCAGCAGGTTTGAACTTTCCGTCGGCACCGATGTTTTGCGTGAACGGGCGGTTGAGAGCGCCGGGAATGTGGCCTGCGATTGGGTCAAGCGGCTCTACCTCACCGCGAAAGCGCGCCTCACCGCGGGCGTCGATAAGGGTTTGAATTGGCCGGCCCAAATTATCTGCTACGGTTTTAGTAGCTACTAGC
>JANMWH010000017.1:0-1623 GCA_031393945.1 Polaromonas sp.
GATGACTGGCGTGAGCTGCTCGCCAAACAGGCGCTGCGCCCCCGCCGGAACGTTGCCGGGCACGCTGTAGCGCAGCGCCAAATCAACGTCGGTGGTGTCCAGGTCAACTGCTGCGTCTGTGGCATCAATGCGAATGTCAATGTCGGGGTGCTGGCGCTGAAAAGCCTCTAGCCGGGGTATGAGCCACATCGACGCAAAAGACGCCCAGGTGCTGATCGCCACACTCTTGCGCCCCGCGCTTTGGCGAATCAGCCGCACGGCGGCGTCCATGCGCTCCAGCGCGGGCAGCACGGCGCGCAGCAGCTGCGCGCCTGCGCCAGTCAGCTCTACCGCACGGGTGTGGCGCAAAAATAAACTCACGCCGACGTCGTCTTCAAGCGCCTGAATCTGGCGGCTGACGGCAGACTGGGTTAGCGCCATTTCTTCAGACGCAGCGCGAAAATTCAGGTGCCGCGCCACTGCTTCAAAGGCGCGAAGCTGGCCTGCAGCAATCGGCCGGGAACGGGCATGAGACAAAGCATTCAGCATAAAAATTAAACCCGGCAGTGAAAGTTGATTAATGCGTTTTATGAATCAATAGCGTAGCTTGTTTTCATTGGACTGCCAAGCAGCAAAGCGCGATTATTCAGGCGTGACAAGTTTTTAGTGTTTTAAAGGAGCACATCATGAATCTCTACTTTCCAGCCCAGCTACCGGCCAACGACGCTGCCTACCAAAGCGGCAATTGGCTTTTACAAACCGGCCGCGCCATTTCGTTGATGCCAGCTGCGGGCGGGCAATTAACGGTGGCGCGCGGCCAGTTGTGGGCCACACTGGGCGAGGGCGGCCTCGCGCTGCGCCGCAACGCCCGGCTGGCCCGATGCGCCACGCTGCAAGACCACTTTTTAAACGCGGGCGACAAGCTGCTGGTGCCGCCCGGCGCGCGGCTGGTGATTGAAAGCATGGGGCGCGCGCAGGCGATGCCTGCCGCGTTTGCCTGGAGCCTGTTGCCACAACTTGCCGTGCAAACAACCCGCCCGCGACGGGCAGGCGTGGTGCAGGCCGCCGGCGAGGTTGTGCAGGCGCTGGGGCAAGTGGCGCACGCCCTGCGCCGCCTGATGGACGCGGTGCTGGCCGGGCCAGGGCGTGGCCAGCCAGCTGAGACCTGTGTGTGAGCGGTTGGCGGTTGTTTGGGGTCCGGTGCAGACAGTTTTATTGCTATAAAAACAGAAGCTGTTACTGGCCTTTTTTACGCGGCTAGAAGGGGTTTTTAGGTAGATTTAGAGCAAAAACCAGCGTTTTTGAGACCGTTCGCCGGGCGTTATAACGGGGCGCGGTTGGGTTCTAGAAAGATTGACGTCTGCGTAACCAATTCCGCTTCGGTAAACTAAATGCTGGCGAGTCCGATCAAGACGGCAGCCACTCACACAGCCATTTGTTCAGGAAATTCGCCATGTCTACCGCGCCCAAAGCCTTCGCCTCTCAAGCCGATCTTGAAGACAAAAAAATCACCTTTGAGCAACTAAGCGCGCATTGCTGGGCCTACACGGCAGAAGGTGACCCGAATTCTGGCGTGATTATTGGCGAAAAATTTATCATGGTCAGTGACGCCACCGCCACGCCGGTGATGGCGCAAGACCTGAT
>JANMWH010000022.1:0-3386 GCA_031393945.1 Polaromonas sp.
CTTCATCGCCTTGCAGAGCATTTCAAGCAACGTGGTTTTGCCGGAACCTACCGGCCCGCCAATACCAACGCGTAGCGGTGGCAGGTTTTTGGTGCGGTTGGGAATGTGGTGAAGTTTTGAAGTGGTCATGAGCGAAAAAGCCTTGAGTATTGGGTCTCGTGCTGTGCCGACAGTATCGCCAACATGGGCGAAAAAGCTTGCCGTTCATCGTCTGGCAAGTCGATAGCAGTTTGTACAGCTGCGGGTATGGCTTGGCTTAGGCTCGCCAAGATACGTTGGCCAGCCGTTTGGCCCAATGGCACTGACTTAATGGCGGCTTGCACCATATTTTCAGCCCAGCCAAAAGCGAAAGCCAACAAGCAGTCGCGCACAGTCGCATCCAGCTGCGCAGCGGCGAGCGAAAAGGCGACCGGGTACGTCGGAGGCAATTGTTCGCAGTGCTTTATTTGAGTGCCATCGACTCCATCGTGGTTTCGCAGCCAGTTGCACAGCGAACGACCCATTTGCTCGGTTTGCGCCCGCAACTCGCTGGTTTCACGCGTTTGCAGCAGCCAGTCGTTTAAATCGGTAATGCGGCTGAAGTCTGCGACCCGCCACGCAGGAATCGCCTGCGCAATCACGGCCATGTCACCACGCGCCAGCGTGAGCTGCAGTTGATCAATCAGCCAACTAGTGATCCAGTTGTTGTCAGCGCCATCTGCTATGTTTTCAGAAGCTGCTTGCGCCCGTAAAATAGCGGCTTCAAGCCCTTCTGAGTATGAAAAACCGCCCACAGGCAGCGCTGGGGAGGCCAGCCACACCAGTTGCAAAAAACTCGCCGCTGGTAGCGCTGGCGAACTGACTGCCTGTTCGTTCAATGGCTGTGCGGCTTGTGTGAGTGAATCTGAATCGCGACCGGTTTGGACTCATCTGCGTGCGCGTGATCATGGTTGCAATCGGGCCCGTGCACATGCGGCTTGGCAGCAGCGGGTGAAGCAGGTGCAGTTTTTTGCGCTTCAGCGTGGCTGTGCCCAGCTGAGCTGTACGCGCCACCTTCGGGCTCAAACGCTTCGCTGACTTCATTCACTATTAAATGCATGGCCCGCAGCAAGTCAGCCAGTACGTGGTCAGGCTCAATTTTCAAGTGATCGGGTTTGAGTTCAATCGGTACATGCCGATTACCAAGGTGGTATGCAGCGCGAGTCAAATCAAACGGTGAGCCATGCGCGGTGCAGGCCGTTATGCGCAGCACAACTTGCGGTGCGGCAATGACTTTGACCATGCTGCCGTCCTCAGCCAACAGCACATCACCACCCCGAACCAGCGTGCCACGTGGCAAAAATACGCCCAGTTGGCGGCCCAATGAATCTATGCCATCGAAGCGACTTTTTTGCCGCGTGTCCCAGTCCAGCTCGATAGTGGAGGCACGTTTGATGAGTACGGGTGCTAAGCCTACGCCTTGCGAGATGAGTTTGGAAATGAAGATCATGCAAGCTGTACTTTTAAATGTGAAAAATGACGGTCAAGCGTTAACACATGTGCTTTGTGTCTGATGGCGATAGAAGCGATCAAGGCGTCGGTCAGGGGCAGCGTAATTCCGCTTTCCCGTAATGCTTGCAAACCGTTGCCCGCTGCCTCCCAATCTGATTCAAGCGTGGTGAGATTTTCAACAGCGTCAAATACGATGCTCAGCTGCTGCTTTTCCTTTTTGCTTTTTACGCCTTGAAGCAGCTCGGCTTTTACCGGGCCACACAACCGTGCCAGACCCAGTTGTAAAGCCAGTTGAACTGCGTCCGTCACGGTACTTTGCTTGCCGCGAAAAAAGTCTATCCATGCCGAGGTGTCGATGAGCAAAACCGATTTCATTTGCGTTTGGGCTCTTGCAATGTATCAAGCTGGCGCAATGCGCGCCAGTTGTCTTGAAGTTCAAGCTTGCCGCGCATGGCAATGACTTGCTTTAGCTTTTCTTGTTGCAAGTAGCTTTGGAGCGCTTCCCGAATCGCGTCTAGCGGGTTGCTGCGTCCGGTGGTTTGCACCACCTGAGAAATCACAGAGTCATCAATAGTTAAGGTGGTACGCATCAAAAAATCCTTTCAGTGCATCAAATTATATAAAGATTGATGCGAATCGGCAAGACGCAGATCCGATTGCTAGCGCGACGCCTTCGAAAGTAAAGTCAGTCATTCATTCAATACCTCAATTTTTTACGTAGCTGTAAATTCCCAAACATACGACCCCAATCACGAGCACTTTTATCCACCAGTGGTGTTGGCTTAAAAGCCCTCGTTCCAGGTCTCCGGTAATTAACGCCCAAAGCCAATTCATGACGACGCCAATCCAAGTACCTACGGAAGCTTTAAATATCAGTCCCAGTGCAGCAAACAACCCGGATGGTAAAAATATGACAGTCTTGAAATTAGTGAAAATAGCGCCAAGGGTGTAGGGCGAGTTCACTTGGCCATACATCAGTAGCGCCAGCAAAAATCCTAAAAATGCGCCACAAATAGCGCCCATGACAGCCGCTACAAAACGCTCTTCAATATCCATCCAAAATCCAATTTTTAAAACAAGAAATACCGCTGCGCCATCGGCAAACTGGTTGCAGGCTCACACGTCAGCAGTTGTCCATCAGCCCGCACCGCGTAGGTTTGCGCATCAATTTCCATTTTCGGCAAATAGGCGTTGTGAATCATGTGCTGCTTGCGGACGCCGCGAATGTTTTTTACCGCGCTCAAGCCCTTGGCCAAGCCGAACTTGTCTTTGATTCCTGCAGACAAGCCAGCTTGCGAGACAAAGGTCAGCGAGCCTTTGGCAATCGCACCGCCAAATGCGCCAAACATGGGGCGGTAATGCACGGGCTGCGGCGTGGGAATGGACGCATTGGGGTCGCCCATCGCGGCCATCGCGATGAAGCCGCCTTTTAAGATAATTGAGGGTTTGATGCCGAAAAACGCGGGTTTGAATACCACCAGATCGGCCCATTTGCCGACTTCAATCGAGCCGACTTCATGCGAAATGCCGTGGGCAATCGCCGGGTTGATGGTGTACTTGCTGATATAGCGCTTGACGCGGAAGTTGTCGTGCCGAGTACTGTTCGCTATCAACGAGCCTCCACCCCCGCCCTCCCCCGGAAGGGGAGGGGGCAAGAGATGACCCCGCTGCTGCTTCATCTTGTGCGCCGCCTGCCAGGTGCGAATGATCACTTCACCCACACGGCCCATGGCCTGGCTGTCGCTGCTCATCATGCTGATGGCGCCAAAATCGTGCAGCACGTCTTCAGCGGCAATGGTTTCCTTACGAATACGGCTTTCAGCAAAGGCCAGGTCTTCAGCAATGGACGCGTCCAGGTGGTGGCACACCATCAGCATGTCAACGTGCTCGTCGAGCGTGTTGACGGTGTACGGCAT
>JANMWH010000053.1:0-1602 GCA_031393945.1 Polaromonas sp.
ACAATCTTGCCGGTTTGGCCGACTTGCCAGTCGTTGGGTGCGTAGCCTGCATCAACTGCAGCGCGTGATGCGCCCAGTGCTGCGCCGAGTTTGTCAGCCAGCGGCGTCATGATTTCGGTGAACTTTTCACCCGAGCCCAGCGCCCGCCCGCCCGACACAATAATTTTTGCAGCAGCCAATTCAGGCCGGTCGCTTTTGGCGATTTCAGAGCTGACGAAAGTGGACTTGCCGCTGTCAGCTTGGCCGGTAACAACTTCAATCGGCGCTGAGCCAGTGGTGGCTGCTGCATCAAAACCGGTAGTGCGCACGGTGATGACTTTGGTTGCGTCCATGCTTTGCACAATCGCCATCGCGTTGCCCGCGTAAATGGGGCGCTCAAACGTGTCTGGCGACTGCACTTTGGTGATGTCTGAGATTTGACCGACATCCAGAGTTGCAGCAACTCGCGGTGCAATGTTTTTGCCTGATGCGGTTGCCGGGAAAAGAATGTGCGAATAGTTAGCCGCCATGGCCAATACTTGCGCCGCCATGTTTTCAGCCAAGCCGTGCGCGAAGTGCTCGCCTTCCACATGAATAACTTTGGCAACGCCAGCGATTTTTGCGGCAGCAGCAGCCGCGCCACCCGCGTTAAAGCCAGCCACCAGCACATGCACATCCCCACCGCACAGCGCAGCGGCAGTCACAGTGTTGAGTGTGGCGGGTTTGATGTCTGTGTTGATGTGTTCAGCGATTACTAAAGAAGTCATGGGGAGCTCCGTTCAAATGCAGCCCGGCAAGATAGCCTGACCGCTCAGATAAATTTAATGCGTGTTGAAGGCGTCGGTTAAATAACTTTGGCTTCGTTTTTAAGCTTGTCGACCAGCGCGGCAACATCGGCTACTTTGATGCCGGCGCTGCGCTTGGGCGGCTCGTTCACGCTCAGGGTTTTGATGCGCGGCTTGACGTCAACACCCAAGTCTTCAGGCTTGAAGTTATCGAGTTGCTTTTTCTTGGCCTTCATGATGTTGGGCAGCGTGACATAACGCGGCTCGTTCAAGCGCAGGTCGGTGGTGATGATGGCGGGTAGGCTCAGGGCCAGCGTCTCCAGGCCTCCGTCAACCTCGCGGGTCACATTCACCTTGCCGTCCACCACTTCCACCTTGAAGGCAAACGTAGCTTGCGGCCAGCCGAGCAGCGCGGCGAGCATTTGGCCGGTTTGGTTGCAGTCGTCGTCAATGGCTTGTTTGCCCAAAATAACGAGCTGTGGTTGTTCTTTATCAACCAGCGCTTTGAGCAGCTTGGCAACGGCCAGCGGCTGCAGTTCTTCATTGGTTTCCACCAGAATTGCGCGGTCAGCACCAATCGCCATGGCGGTGCGCAGCGTCTCCTGGCACTGGAGAACGCCGCAGCTTACTGCTATAACTTCAGTAGCTACGCCTTTTTCTTTCAAGCGGGTGGCCTCTTCAATCGCGATTTCGTCAAACGGGTTCATGCTCATTTTGACGTTGGCAATATCGACACCAGTGCCGTCAGATTTAACACGGACTTTGACGTTGTAGTCGACTACACGTTTTACGGGGACCAAAACCTTCATTGCGCGGCTCCAAAAATGATGTTTGACGA
>JANMWH010000057.1:0-1661 GCA_031393945.1 Polaromonas sp.
TGCGCTGGTGGATTCAGGCTCGTGTTTTGCTGGCACGTTTTACGAGCTGGCCCTTAGTTGTGACCGCATTTACATGCTGGACCTGCCCGACTCGCCTGACGCAGCACCCGCGCTGCAACTGAGCGCCGCCAACTTTGGCTGGTTTCCGGCGGTCAACGGCCTGACCCGTTTGCAAACCCGTTTTTACGAAGACGATGCAACGATTGATCAGTTAAAAAACCTCGGCGATACCCCATTGCGCGCTGACCAAGCGCTGGCCTTGGGCTTGGTCACCTTGACCCCCGACGACATTGACTGGGAAGACGAAATCCGCATCATGCTCGAAGAACGCGCCAGCCTGTCGCCCGACGCGATGACCGGCCTGGAAGCATCTCTACGCTTTCCCGGA
Source organism: Polaromonas sp. (assembly GCA_031393945.1). Lineage (GTDB taxonomy): Bacteria > Pseudomonadota > Gammaproteobacteria > Burkholderiales > Burkholderiaceae_C > Polaromonas. The sequence goes on from JANMWH010000057.1 coordinate 389, forward strand.
AAAGAGACGATGGAAACCCGCATTTTTGGCCGCTTGTCTGCTTGGCAGAACTGGATTTTTATTCGCCCCAATGCGGTGGGCGAAGAGGGCGCACTCAAATTGTTTGGCACAGGAAAAAAAGCCAAATTCGACTGGAAAAGAGTTTAATTTTTTAAGGAAACATCATGAGCAACATCGACCTGCAAGCATTGATCCCCAACAACGTTCACCTCGGTGAAAACCGCCAGCTTCAGCGTGCGCTGGAGCATTGGCAGCCCGCCTTTCTAAACTGGTGGGAAGAAATGGGCCCGTCCGACTTCAAAGCCAAAGAAGTCTACTTGCGCACTGCCGTCGGCGTTGACGCATCAGGGTGGGCCAGCTACGGCTACACGCCCATGCCCGACTACCGCTGGGGCATCTTCTTGGCAGATAAAGAAGAAGGCCGCAAAATTGGTTTTGGCGACCACAAAGGCGAGGACGTGTGGCAAGAAGTGCCGGGCGAATACCGCTCAACTTTCCGTCGCCTGATCGTCACGCAGGGTGACACTGAACCCGCATCAGTCGAGCAGCAGCGCCTGCTGGGCCACACTGCGCCTAGTTTGTATGACCTGCGCAATTTGTTCCAGGTTAACGTCGAAGAAGGCCGCCACCTGTGGGCCATGGTTTACCTGCTGCACGCGCATTTTGGCCGTGATGGCCGTGAAGAAGCTGAAGAGCTTCTCATGCGCCACAGCGGCGATGCAGACAAGCCGCGTATTTTGGGCACCTTCAACGAGCCGATGGACAACTGGCTCAGTTTTTTCATGTTCACGTACTTCACAGACCGTGATGGCAAGTTTCAGTTAAAGAGCTTTGCCGAAAGCTCGTTTGACCCACTGGCCCGCACCACCCGCTTCATGTTGACTGAAGAAGCGCACCATATGTTTGTGGGTGAAACCGGCATTGGCCGGGTCATCAAGCGCACGGTGGAAGTGATGAAAGAGCTCGACACCAGCGACAAAGCCACGCTGCGCAATGCCGGCGTGATTGACTTGCCCACGATTCAAAAATTCATGAACTTCTGGTTCACCTCATCGCTTGATTTGTTTGGCTCTGAATCATCGAGTAACGCCGCCAACGCGTTTGCCAATGGCATCAAAGGCCGGCCTGACGAAGCCAAGTTCACCGACCACGTCGAGCTGGACACCGAAATGCAAATTTGCGTGCCCGACGCTAGCACTGGAAATATTGGCGGAATGAAAATGGAAACCATTGCCACCCGCGTCGGCATGAACGAAGTCACGCGCCTTGAATA
>JANMWH010000060.1:0-9537 GCA_031393945.1 Polaromonas sp.
GCTTCAAAAATATGCACGTCGCCGGTTTCCATCTCGAGTGCGGTCACACCGACGACGTCGCCGGCGTCATCACGAATCAAGTCCATCGCCAGCCACTCAACGAAGAAATTGGTTTTTTCTTTCACGTTTTGCTGGTACAGCGTGTGCAGCATGGCATGGCCGGTACGGTCAGCGGCAGCGCAGGCGCGCTCAACTGATTTTTCACCGTAGTTGGCTGTGTGGCCGCCAAAGGGGCGCTGGTAAATTGTGCCGTCCGGATTGCGGTCAAACGGCATGCCCATGTGCTCCAGGTCGTAAACCACTTTGGGGGCTTCGCGGCACATGTATTCAATGGCGTCCTGGTCGCCCAAATAGTCTGAGCCCTTGACGGTGTCGAAAAAATGGTAGTGCCAGTTGTCTTCATTCATGTTGCCGAGCGACGCGCCGATGCCGCCCTGCGCAGCCACTGTGTGCGAGCGAGTCGGAAACACTTTGGTCAGCACGGCAACGTTCAGGCCAGCGCGTGCCAACTGCAATGAGGCGCGCATTCCGGAGCCGCCAGCGCCGACGATGACGACATCAAATTTACGCGAAGGAAGCTTGGTGGATGCTGCGGCCGGTGTTGGGGTGGGAGAAGTCATTTATTTTTTCGAACTCAATGAGGGGTCAACGCAAAATAGCAAAAAACTCGTCAAATCTGTGTCTACAGACGCATTAATACTTGCGCGCCCCAGGCCGCGCAAGCCGTGAGCCAAACAATGGTAAACACTTGCAAACCGAGGCGCACGCCAACGGGTTTGATGTAGTCCATCCAGATGTCGCGCATGCCGACCCACACGTGATACGTGAGGGCAATGATGATCGTGAAGGTCAGCACTTTCATCCACTGCGATGAAAAAATACCTGCCCATTTATCGTAACCAATGGGGCCCTTGCTGAACAAAACCTGCGCCACCACGGTGGTGGTGAAAAGCGCCATCAGGCCCGCAGTAATGCGCTGGGCCAGCCAGTCGCGCAAGCCGTAATGTGCGCCTACAACAATGCGTTTTGTGCCGTGATTGATTGCCATAAATATGATTCCTGATCAGTAGGGGTCAGAGCTGAAGATCTAACCCGCAAAAATTTAAATTAGTACAGGCCAAACAGCTTGGCACCCAGTACAACAGTGAGCGTGACGCTGATCGCCAGCGTGGCAATGGCCGAGATTTTGCCGAATTCTTTGGTCACCGCCGAATGGTGTGTGTCAGACCACAAATGGCGCAAGCCTGCAACCGCGTGGTGCAAATAAGCCCAAATGAGCGCCAGCGCAACCAGCTTCCACATAAAGCCGGGCAAGCCCAACATGCCGACATTAAAAGCAGCTTTAAAAGTTGAAAACGAAATCTCAGACGACACCGACTTGTCAAACATCCACAAAATAAACGGCAGCAAAATGAACATGATCGCGCCGCTGATGCGATGCAGGATGGACACGATGCCCGCTACGGGCAACCGGTAGCTGGGCAGGTCGGTAAATGCGTTGATATTACGGAACTCGGGCCGCTTCTTGGCAGTGGTTGCAGATTCAGACATGCGTGGCTTTCAATATTGTTTTAAAAGTTTCAGTAACCGCTGCGTAACTGATGGTGAGTGTCATGGATTCTGGTAAACCCTCAAATTCTATTGCAACGCAGCATCTGCTTTCATTTACAAGGCGATAGCTTAAAGTTTTTGTCTGAATAGGGGCTGACGGCGCGTTCATTAACCTCTGAAGCGCTCCCAATCTACAGGCTGTCCAAATCGCCAAGCATCTCGCCTGCCCGCTCCCGGACTTGCGCGCGCAGCTCAGGCGTCATGCGCTGGAGGTTTTTGACCATCAGCGCCGTGCGTGGGTTGCTGCCAAACGTTGCTTCGTGCTTGTCTAAAAAGTTCCAATACAGCGTGGTCAGCGGGCAGGCGGCAGCGCCCACGCGTGTTTCGGGTTCGTATTTGCAGCCGCTGCAGTAGTTGCTCATGCGTTTGACGTAAGCGCCGCTGGCAACATACGGCTTGGAAGTAAACCGCCCGCCGTTGGCAAACAGCGCCATACCAGCCACGTTGGGCAGCTCAACCCATTCCACTGCGTCAACATATACCGCTAAGTACCAATCGCACATGGCTTGCGGGCTGATTTGCGCCGTGACGCCAAACATGCCGGTAATCATCAGTCGCTGAATGTGGTGCGAGTAACCGTTTTTAAGCGTTTGGCCAATGGCCTGCTTCATGCAGTTCATGTGCGTGTCGCCTGTCCAGTACCACTTGGGCAGGGCGTTGGTGTGGCCGTAGTGGTTGGCGGTCTTCAGCTCAGGCATATCGATGAAGTACACACCGCGCATGAACTCGCGCCAGCCCAAAATTTGCCGAATAAAGCCTTCGACGCTGGCTAAATCGAGGTCATGCTTTTTGTAAGCGGCTTCAGCGGCTAGCACCACTTCTAGTGGGTTAAGCAGCTTTAAATTGAGCGAGCTTGACAGCAGAGAATGCCAGCCAAAGTCAAGGTTGGTCCACATCGCGTCTTCATGCGGGCCAAACTGCGGCAGGCGGTTGTCGATGAAGTCTTTTAAAGCCGCTAACGCCTGTTTGCGGGTAACTGGCCAGTTGAAGTCATCCAGCTGACCGGGGTGGCCAGCAAAATGGGTATTGACCAGTTTGATGACGTCTTTGGTGATCGTGTCTGGCTTGTATTGAATTGCGGTGGGCACATTTTGTGGCCCGGCTTTGCCAAAGCTTTTGCGGTTGTCGGCGTCAAAATTCCATTGGCCGCCAACCGGCTCGTCGCTGGCTTTGCCTTCAACCAGCACCTTGTACTGTTTACGCATGGTGCGGTAGAAAAACTCCATGCGCAGGCTGGCAGATGTGCCCGCCCACTTTCTGAACTGGGGCAGGCTGCATAAAAAGTGCTTGTCTTCGCGCCAGTCAATTCGCAGCTTTTGGGGCTGTTCCTCAGGTGATTTTAGGGCTGTAGCCCCCTTTTTATGGGCGCTATCAGCTACGGAAGTAATAGCAGATTCAAGCTGGGTGCGTACTCGCAGATCGCCTGGCTCAACGCCCACAACGGCTTGCGGCTGGTGTTTGTCAATGGCTGCCAACAGGCCTGCAGCCAGCGTCTTGTCGCCTTCAGACTCAATAGCGCGGTAGTCGACTGGCCAGCCGCGTTGCCGCAGACCGTCAGCAAAGTGCCGCATGCTCGATAAAAACAGCGTGGTGCGTATCTTGTGCGACCAGACGTGGGTAGATTCCTCAAACGCCTCAATCATCAGCACCCTGTCTTGGGCGGGGTCGAAGCCATCAAAAGCAGAAGATGACTCGTCAAGCTGGTCGCCCAGAATTAAAACCAAGTGACGACACGGTACATTTTGCATACGCTCAATTATGCCAAGTGACCAATCGGTTTGCGTGCCTTGTCAAAGCACCGCATCTGGCCGGGGGTTATTGTTTGGCCGAGCTGCCACTGGCCGGGCGTGCGGGCTTTTTTGTGCGGCAAGCGTCAGAACAATATTTCACGTCGGCCCAGTTTTTAGCCCAGCTTTTGCGCCAGGTCATTTCGCGGCCGCAGGTAACGCAGATCTTGCTAGGCAAACCAGCTTTGTTTCCTTTAAAACCGGATAGGGGCGGCATGGCTTGTGAAGTGTTAGTTGAGCGTATTGCTGTAGTGATGCGTGTCGGTGCGGTAGTAACCACGGCGCAATTCCATCGGCACGTCTTGGTAGGTGTAGGCGATGCGTTCTACACCCAAAAGCGGCGTTCCGTGCTCTACTTTTAATAGCTGCTCGCGCCCGTCGATGGCGGATTCCGCACGTATTTTCTCTTCAGCACGGAGCATGCGCATGTTAAATTCGGTTTCAAACAGTGCATACATCGGGCCGTCGTAGCTGGCCAGCCGCTCAGCCGTCAGGCCCTTGAAGGGTGCTGCGGGCAGCCACAGGTCTTCCAAAATAGTGGGCGTGCCGGCAAAGCTCAGTACGCGCCGCGCCTGCAGCACCGCATCGCCTGCGCGAAGCTTCAGGGCCTTGGCCACCTCGGCGCTGGCTCGGGCGCGGCGGCAGTCAATGATTTTGCGCTGGGCGGGGCCTTCACTACCCGGCAAGCCGCTGTCGGGCACCAGTTTTAAAAATCTGAATTGCGCTTGCTGCGCGGCATGGGTGGCTACAAACGTGCCTTTGCCCTGGCGGCGCACCACGAGGTTGCTGGCACCCAGCTCGTCTATGGCTTTGCGCACCGTGCCCTGGCTCACCCGGTAGCGGGTGGCCAGGTCCATTTCAGACGGTATGGCTTCGCCAGGCTTCCATTCGCCTGACTGCAGGCTTTGCAAAATCAGCGCTTTGATTTGTTGGTAAAGCGGGCTAAAGGCAGGCGTTAACGCGCCAGGCCTTTCATTTAACGCCGCGGCTGCACCAGCCGCAACTGCAGTCGGCGCAGGCGTGTGGGGGGCGGCTGAAAGGGGGGGTAAAAGTGCGGCCATGGCAAATTTGGATTGGTCTCAATCTTATCTTATATAAGACATAAGACAAATCACCCAAGGGGCTTTTTCGGGCGTAAAATCATCAGCGAATACTCGTTAAAAGTCGCAGAAAACCTGCCGCAATCTCATTTCCAACCACCTTGAAAGCCCTTGATCATGACTAAAAAGCCCGTTCGCGTTGCCGTAACTGGCGCAGCCGGCCAAATTGGCTACGCCTTGCTGTTTCGCATTGCCTCTGGCGAAATGCTGGGCAAAGACCAGCCCGTGATTTTGCAGCTGCTTGAAGTCCCGGTTGAAGGCCCACAAAAAGCGCTCAAGGGCGTGATGATGGAACTGGACGATTGCGCCTTCCCGCTGCTGGTGGGCATGGAAGCCCACAGTGACCCCATGACCGCTTTCAAAGACACCGACTACGCTTTGCTGGTCGGCTCGCGCCCACGCGGCCCGGGTATGGAGCGTGCCGAGCTGCTGGCCGTGAATGGCGCTATTTTCATCGCGCAGGGCAAGGCACTGAACGCTGTAGCCAGCCGCAACGTCAAAGTGTTGGTGGTCGGCAACCCGGCCAACACCAACGCGTGGATAGCCATGAAAAGCGCACCCGATTTGCCTGCAAAAAACTTTACCGCCATGCTGCGCCTGGACCACAACCGTGCGGCCAGCCAGGTTGCTGCTAAAACCGGCAAAGCGGTGGCCGACATTGAAAAGCTCTGCGTATGGGGCAACCATTCCCCCACCATGTACGCGGACTACCGCTTTGCCACTATCAAGGGCGAGAGCGTTGCCGCCATGATCAACGACCAGGACTGGAACGCCAACACCTTTTTACCAACCGTTGGCAAACGCGGCGCTGCCATCATTGAAGCGCGCGGTGTGTCCTCAGCCGCATCAGCTGCCAACGCAGCCATTGACCACATGCGCGACTGGGCGCTGGGCACCAACGGCAAATGGGTGACGATGGGCATTGCATCAAGCGGTCAATACGGCATTCCGGCGGGCACCATGTTTGGCTTTCCTGTTACCTGCGAAGCCGGCGAATACAAGTTGGTTGAGGGCTTGGCAATTGATGAATTCAGCCAGACCTGCATCAACAAAACGCTTGCGGAATTGCAAGGCGAGCAAGACGGCGTTAAGCATCTTCTGTAAATGATGAACGTGCGCGGCGCAGGGCCTCCCCAAGCAAGCACAGCCCCCTCGGCGGGCAGCGTATTACACGCAGTGAAAAGCGTGGGGGCGATCCACCCGCGCGACATCCTCCTCGGCGCGCAAGCCGCCACCGGCTTTCTGCCGGTGTGCGACCACTACAGCGGCGTGGAGTCGCGAATGCGCAAAAGCCTGCAATTGCAAGCCGAGATGACGCAAGAGTTTGGCGCTTGTGTATTTGACGTGACGCTGGACTGCGAAGACGGCGCACCGATAGGCGGCGAGGCCGACCACGCGGCGATGGTCGTGGCAATGGCGCAATCGGCCCCGGCAGGGGCCCGTGTGGCCGTGCGGGTTCATGCGGTAGACCACCCTGCGTTTGCTGCAGATGTTGCTGCGATTGTTGGCCAAGCGGGCAACAGGCTGTGCCACATCATGGTGCCAAAAGTGGAGTCGCGCGCTGACGTGACGGTGGCTGAAAAAGCACTTGATGCAGCCAAAGGCAACCATTTGCCGCTGCATGTGCTGCTTGAGTCACCTGCCGCCATTCACCGAGCGTTCGAAATTGCCGCCCACCCGCGGGTGCAGTCCATCAGTTTTGGGTTGATGGACTTTGTGTCCAGCCACGGCGGCGCTATTCCCGCAGAAGCCATGAGCAGCGAGGGCCAATTCACTCACCCGCTGGTGACCCGCGCCAAGCTCGATATTTCATCAAGCTGCCACGCACATGGCAAAACGCCGTCGCACTGCGTGGTCACTGAGTTCAACGACCTCGAAGCCGTCAAAGCGTCAGCCCGGCTGGCCGCCCGCTCGTTTGGCTACACGCGCATGTGGAGCATTCACCCGAACCAGATCCGGCCGATTCTGGAGGCTTTTGCGCCGACCGAAGCTGAGATCGATCTTGCTACTAAAATAATAGCTGCTGGCGCCCGTATTAATTGGGCGCCCATCAGTTTTAATGGTCAATTACACGACCGCGCAAGCTACCGCTACTTTTGGCAGGTACTCGAGCGCGCGCACCGCACGGGCAGGGTGCTGCCGCCTGAGGCGCAAGCCTTGTTTTCATCACCCTATGTTTAACTTTTTTCACGTCAACCAGGAACGCTCATGAATTTTGCTATTGCCGTATTGGCGACCGCGATGGTGGTTGCTGCACCGGGCTTGCTTTTGGCCCAAACTGCAACGCCGTCTTCTGCTGCACCCAAGGCCGCAGCCAAAGCAAGCGCCGACAAATCGCCCGCCGCGGTGCGACGCGCTGCATTAAAGGCTGTCGAAGAAGTCACGCCGATTGATGACGACCCCACCATCACACTTAGCGCGCAAGACCTTGAAATGGCGCAGCGTGTTTTTGTCGGCAGCATTCCGTGCGAGTTCGGCGCGTCAGTCACCGTTACGCCCAGCACCCGCAGGCCGGGCTTTTTTGTGGTGCAAACCCAAGGCGCGCGCTTCAGAATGCACCCGGTTGACAGCCGCACCGGCGCTGTTCGGCTTGAAGACCCCAAAGCCGGCGCTATCTGGTTGCAGTTGGGCAACAAGTCCATGTTGATGAGCCAAAAATTGGGCAAGCGCCTGGCCGATGAATGCATGAGCCCGTCGCAAGCTACCGTGGCTGATGACATCAAAAGAAACCCGCGCCCCGGCCTGCTCGATGCGCCAACTGTCGTCAAGTAACTGACCCTCACCGCAATTTTTTATTGACCGTCCCCGCTAGAGAGAGAAAAAATGTCGTCAACTTTCCTTCAAACCTACCGCAACCATGTGGCCGAGCGTGCAGTGCTTGGCATTCCGCCACTGCCGTTGTCTGCTGCACAAACGGCTGATGTCATTGAGCTGCTAAAAGCGCCGCCAAAAGGTGAGGAAGCATTTTTGGTCGATCTGATCACCCACCGCGTGCCCGCCGGGGTAGACAACGCCGCCAAGGTCAAAGCCAGCTACCTGGCCGCAGTGGCTCACGGAACTGAAAAGTGCGTGTTGATCTCGCGCGAGCACGCCGCACAACTGCTGGGCACGATGCTGGGCGGCTACAACATCAGCCCGATGATTGCACTGCTTGACGATGCTGAGGCTAGCGTTGCTACGCAAGCTGCAGCCGGTTTGAAAAACACGCTTTTGATGTTTGACCAGTTCCACGACGTGAAGGAAAAAGCCGACAAGGGCAACACCTACGCCAAAGCCGTGATGCAAAGCTGGGCTAATGCCGAATGGTTCACCACGCGCCCTGAAGTGCCGCAGTCCATCATGCTGACCGTGTTTAAAGTGGCAGGCGAGATCAACACCGACGATTTGTCGCCAGCACCCGACGCCTGGAGCCGCCCAGACATTCCGCTGCACGCGCTGGCCATGCATAAAAATCCGCGTCCTGGCCAATCACCTGAATCAGCGCCAGAAGAAGAGGGCAAGCGTGGCCCAGTGAAGTTCATTGACTCGCTTAAAGCCAAAGGCCATCTGGTCGCCTACGTCGGCGATGTGGTGGGCACCGGCTCGTCACGCAAGTCAGCTACCAACTCGGTGCTGTGGTTCACTGGCCAAGACATTCCGTTTGTGCCGAACAAGCGTTTTGGCGGTGTGTGTTTGGGCTCAAAAATCGCACCGATTTTTTACAACACCATGGAAGACTCAGGCGCATTGCCGATTGAACTCGACGTCAGCGACATGCAAATGGGCGACGTGATTGAGTTGCGTCCGTATGACGGCAAGGCACTGAAAGACGGCAAAGTCATCGCTGAATTTAAATTGAAAAGCGAGGTGCTGTTCGACGAAGTGCGCGCCGGTGGCCGCATTCCTTTGATTGTTGGCCGTGGCCTGACCGCCAAGGCACGCTTTGCACTGGGCTTGCCTGCGTCCACCCAGTTCCGCCTGCCGCAAGACCCGCTGGATAACGGGCGTGGCTTTACCCTCGCACAAAAGATGGTCGGCCGCGCCGTCGGTTTGCCTGAAGGCCAGGGCGTGCGCCCCGGTACCTATTGCGAGCCAAAAATGACCTCCGTTGGTTCACAAGACACTACCGGCCCGATGACGCGTGATGAGTTGAAAGACCTGGCCTGCCTGGGCTTTAGCGCTGACCTGGTTATGCAGTCGTTTTGCCACACAGCGGCATACCCCAAGCCAGTTGACGTGAAAATGCACCACGAGCTGCCAGACTTCATCAGCACGCGCGGCGGCATTCCCTTGCGCCCGGGTGACGGCATTATTCACAGCTGGTTGAACCGCATGTTGTTGCCAGACACAGTCGGCACGGGCGGCGACAGCCACACCCGTTTCCCGATTGGCATCAGCTTTCCCGCAGGCTCTGGTCTGGTGGCTTTTGGTGCGGCCACTGGCGTCATGCCGCTGGACATGCCGGAGTCAGTGTTGGTGCGCTTCAAAGGTGAAATGCAGCCTGGCATCACGCTGCGTGACCTCGTTAACGCCATTCCGCTGTACGCCATCAAGGCTGGTTTGCTGACGGTTGCCAAGCAGGGCAAAGTCAATGTGTTCTCTGGCCGCATCCTTGAGATTGAAGGCCTGCCAAATCTGAAAGTCGAACAAGCGTTCGAATTGAGCGACGCATCAGCTGAACGGTCAGCTGGTGGTTGCACCGTGCACCTGAACAAAGAGCCGATCATCGAGTACATCACCAGCAACATCACCATGCTCAAGTGGATGATTGCCACCGGCTACTCAGACGTGCGCACCATCCAGCGCCGTATCGCCGCGATGGAAGCCTGGCTGGCCGACCCGCAATTGCTCAAAGGCGATGCAGACGCTGAATACGCCGCCGTCATTGAAATTGATCTGGCTGATATTCTCGAGCCTATCGTCGCCTGCCCGAACGACCCGGATGATGTGAAAACATTGGCAGATGTGGCGGGCAGCAAGATTGATGAAGTCTTCATCGGCAGCTGCATGACGAACATCGGCCACTTCCGCGCAGCGTCAAAACTGCTTGAAAACAAGCG